>CAYUBT010000018.1:0-25111 GCA_964443055.1 uncultured Rubellimicrobium sp. | reverse complement strand
GTCCTTGTCGATATCGGCCAGCAGGAAAGCCGCTGCACCGACCATGCGCACTTCGGTGTAGCGCATGGCCGCCGCCTGGTCGCCGTCCATCGACCCGAAATTGCCCTGCCCGTCGAGCAGGGGCAGCGACATCGAGAAATCCTGTGCCATCCGCACGAGCGCGTCATAGATCGCCACATCGCCATGGGGGTGGTATTTTCCCATCGTGTCGCCCACCGGCCGGGCCGACTTGCGATAGGGCTTGTCATGGGTGTTGTTGCTTTCCTGCATCGCGAACAGGATGCGGCGATGCACCGGTTTCAGACCGTCGCGCAGGTCGGGGATCGCGCGGCTGACGATGACCGACATCGCATAGTCGAGATAGGCGGTGGAAAGTTCCTTCTCGATGGAGATGACGGGGCCGGACCAGTCCATCCCCCTGGGAGATTCGTCTTCGTCGTCAGGGGTTTCCGGGCTGTCGTTCACGTTGCATGCCTGCCTGTTTGCGCCCGTCTTCCGGGTCCGTTTCTTCTACCACCACCATATGTTGAGGGCAATGTCGGGGGGGCGGAAAAACGGTCCTTGCCGCCGCCATCGTCATCGCGAGCGCAGCGAAGCAACCCGGGCTCCTCACGTCTCTGGTTTGCTGCGTCTGCGCAGCCTACAGGCAATGACGGTGCAGCCATCCCTCGCAGCCATTTTCATTGACTGGCAGGAAATCTGTGCTGGAATGAAGAAAACAAGGGCAGGAGGCAATGATGCAAGGTGACGAAATCCGGCTCATGCTCCGGGGCTACGGGCTGACCACGGCGGAATTCTTCTACCGGCTGCCGGATTACCGCAACGTCCTCAACAGTTTTCTCTGGCAGGATTACGATCTAGCCCCGGATCACCCGAGGCTCTTCGCCTTCATCGAATACTGGCAGGACACTATCGAGGGCCCGCTCCATTCCGTGCGCTTCACCCACCGCAGGATGATTGCCCCCGGCGAATGGCGGCATGTGACGGGCGAGTTCCACTATCATTAGGGCCGACGGGCGGGCGGCGCGGGGGCACCCCCCTCCGGTCATTTCTCGGGGATCAGTCCCCGGGGCGCGAATCTCAGCACCAGAAGGAGGATGATGCCCATCGACAGGAGCCGCAGATGCGGGGCGCTGTTGATGAGATGCAGGCGCAGCGGTCCGTCTGCCATCCCCGAGGTCACGAAACCCATCACCGCCGGGCCGACCTGTTCGACGATCAGGTAGAGCCAGCCGATCAGCAGCGCACCGAGGAGCGAGCCCCAGTTGTTCCCCGAGCCGCCGACCACGACCATCACCCAGATCAGGAAGGTGTGGCGCAGCGGGTTGTAGGTGCCCGGATTCATCAGGCTGTCCATCGACACCAGCATCGCCCCGCCGATCCCGGCAAGCGCCGAGCCAAGAACGAAGATCTGCAGATGCCGGCTGGTGACATTCTTGCCCATGGCTGCCGCCGCGACCTCATTGTCGCGGATCGCGCGCATCATCCGGCCCCAGGGGGAGTTCAGCGCCCGCTCCGACAGCCAGATGATCACGCCCAGGACGATGATGAAGAGAATTGCATAGGCGATCTTCACGACGATGGTTGAGGAAATCGTCGGCTCCCAGCCCCATCTGTCCGCGAATTCGAGATAGCTCGAACTGGTCTGCAGATCGACCTCGCGGGGGACGGGCCAGGGGCGGGGCAGGTCGGAGACCATCTTGACCCCGCGCGCCAGCCAGTCCTCGTTCTTGAGGATCTGGATGATGATCTCGGCGATTCCCAGCGTGGCGATGGCCAGGTAGTCCGAGCGCAGCCCCAGGGCGGTCTTGCCGATGAGCCAGGCCGCGCCTGCGGCAATCAGCGCGCCGAGCGCCCAGCCCCACAGGGAATTGAGCCCCAGCCCGCCGATATTGCCCGAATGGGCCGGGTTCACCGATTCGACTCGCGCCACGGCCGGATCGAAGATCATCCGGAAGACGACGAAACCGACGACGAGCGCTACCGCCGTCACGACATTGCGCAGGCGGCCGGGCTCCATCCTGCGACGCAGCCAGATCGTGCCTGCGATCACCGCCGCCGCGATGAAGAGGGCGACAAAGATCTGGGCCCCCCCCGCGGCGAAGGCTTCCGGCATGGCCTTGCCCGATGTCAGCGCGACCGCCAGCCCGCCCAGGGCCGTGAAGCCCATGATGCCGGTGTTGAACAGTCCCGCATAGCCCCACTGCAGGTTCACGCCCATGGCGATGACGGCCGAGACGAGCGAGATGTTGAGGATCAGCAGCGACTGGTTCCAGCTCGCGAAGGTGCCGGTCAGCACGAACAGGAGCGCGACGCCGGCGAACAGGAGGACATTGCGCAGGCTCATACCGATTTCCCCTTGAAGATACCCGTCGGCATGAACAGCAGGACGATGACCAGGAGCGTGAAGCTCACCGCGAACTTGTAGTCTGTCGAGATCAGCTGCAGCAGACTGTCGGGCGCCCAGGACTCGGGCACGAGATAGGTGACGACCCTCTTCCATGCATAGGTCACGATCACCTCGGAAAAGGCGATGATGTAGCCGCCGACGATGGCGCCGACCGGACTGCCGAGGCCACCGACGATGGCGGCGGCGAAGATCGGCAGCAGGAGCTGGAAATAGACGAAGGCCTTGAAGGTCTTGTCGAGCCCGTAGAGCGCGCCGGCCAGCGTCGTCAGGATTGCGACGATGATCCAGGTCACGGCGACGACCTTGTCGGGGTTGATGCCCGAGAGGAGGGCGAGATCCTCGTTGTCGGAATAGGCGCGCATGGATTTGCCCGTGCGCGTGCGATTGAGGAACCAGAACAGCACGATGACTGCGATGACCGCGATGACCAGGGTGAGCACCTGGCTCATCTTCAGGCCGAGACCTTCCCTCAGGCCGGTCATCTCACGGAACTCCGCCGGAGAGATGATCTGCCGCATCCCGTCAACGAAAACGATGTCGTCAACGCCGATGAAGAGGCGCACGAGGCCGTTCATCACGAACATGACGCCCAGCGAAACGATCACGACGATGACCGGTGCGGCCTTCTTCTCGCGATAGAAGCGATAGACGACGCGATCCGTCCCCAGAAGGAACAGCGCCGTGATCAGAATCCCGATCGGCATCGCCAGAAGCGCCGTGGGCAGGATGCCGAGCGAGATCCCCGCTGCCTGCAGGAGCCAGGTCGCATGGATGGTGACCATGGCACCGAAGGCCATCGTGTCGCCATGGGCGAAATTCGAGAACCGCAGGATCGAATAGACGAAGGTCACACCGAGCGCACCGAGCGCAAGCTGCGAGCCGTAGGTCGCCGCCGGGATGAAGACGAAGTTGAGAAAGACCACGAGGGCGTTGAGAATATCCATCAGGTGCTCTTCCGGAACAGGTCGGTGATGAATGGGCCTGCGGGGGCGGGCATATTCGTTCGCATGAGCCTACCCTCCCAGGAAGCTGCGGCGCACTACAGGGTCGGACAGAAGCTCCTTGCCCGTCCCGGTATGGGCGTTGGCACCCTGGACCATCACATAGCCGATATCGGCGATGGCCAGCGCCTGGCGTGCGTTCTGTTCGACCATGAGGATGGTGATCCCGGTGCGGGCCACCTCGATGATCCGGTCGAACAGCTCGTCCATGACGATGGGCGAGACACCGGCCGTCGGCTCGTCGAGAAGCAGCACCTTCGGCTCGGTCATCAGCGCGCGGCCCACGGCGACCTGCTGGCGCTGGCCGCCCGACAGTTCGCCCGCAGGCTGGCTGCGCTTCTCGCGCAGGATCGGGAACAGTTCGAAGACCTGTTCCATCGTCTCGCTGAAATCGTCGTTGCGCAGGAAGGCCCCCATCTCGAGATTTTCCTGAACCGACAGCGAGGTGAAGACGTTGTTGACCTGCGGCACGAAGCCCATGCCCCTGGCCACCCTGGCCTGCGGCGTGAGGTTTGTGATATCCTCGCCGTCGAGGCGCACACGGCCCTTGCGCAGGGGCAGCATCCCGAAGGTCGCCTTCATGGCCGTGGACTTGCCCGCACCATTCGGCCCGACGATCACCGCAATCTGGCCCTTCTCCACCGCGATGGTGCAGTCATGCAGGATGTCGGTGCCGCGCCCGTAGCCGCCGGTCATGTTCTCGCCGATCAGGAAGGGGCCGCCGGGGGCAGGGTGGCTTTCGCCCCCGGGCTTCACCGGCTGGGCGGTGCCGATCCCGCGCAGGCGCGTGATCGACGCGTCCTTGTTGCCGCGAGCGTTGCGCAGCGCCTTGAGGTTCTCCTCCTCGGTCATGCGCCCACCATGTCCCTGTTCTTGAGCCCGGTGCCGAGATAGGCCTCGATCACCGCCTCGTTCTGGCGGATCTCGTCGGCCGGGCCCTCGGCCAGCACCTTGCCCTCGGCCATGACGATCACCGGATCGCAGAGGCGGCCGATGAAATCCATGTCATGTTCGATGACGCAGAACGTATAGCCGCGCTCCTTGTTGAGGCGGATGATCGCGTCGCCGATCGTATTGAGCAGGGTGCGGTTCACGCCCGCGCCGACCTCGTCGAGAAAGACGATCCGGGCATCGACCATCATCGTGCGGCCGAGTTCGAGAAGCTTCTTCTGCCCGCCGGACAGATTGCCCGCACGTTCGTCGGCAAGATGCGAGATGGTCAGGAATTCGAGGACTTCATCGGCCTTGCTGCGCAGGTCCGCCTCTTCCCGGGCGATCTGTCCACGGCGGAACAGCGCGTTCCACAGATTCTCGCCATGCTGCTCGCCCGGAACCATCATCAGGTTCTCGCGCACGGTCATGGTCGCGAATTCATGGGCGATCTGGAACGTGCGCAGCAACCCCTTGTGGAACAGTTCGTGTGGGGGCAGGCTGGTGATATCCACTCCCTCCATGAACACATGCCCCGAGGTCGGCTTCAGATGCCCGGCGATCACGTTGAACATCGTGGTCTTGCCGGCACCGTTGGGACCGATCAAGCCGGTGATCGAGCCTTTCGCAATCTTGAAGCTTGCCCCGTCCACGGCACGAAAACCGCCGAAGTGCTTGTGCACATCGTCAACGACGATCATGGGTCTCTCCCTGTGCGGGCGGATTTTCCCGTCTCGGTGTTATTGAGGCAACGGCCCGGGGACTCGCGCCCCGGGCCGCACCTGTTCTCTCACGCCGCAAGGGCAGCCGCGATCAACGGAAGCCCACGGTGACGATCTGGCCGTCCTCGATGTTGTATTCGCGGAAGCTGCCGGCCGATTCGCCCTGGCCGACCAGTTCCACCGCTGACGCGCCGACATAGTCGATGTCCACGCCCTCGGCGATCAGGTCGAGCGCCTTGCCGAGTTCGCCGGGCAGGATCGGCTCGCCCGGAGCGTTGGCGAGGTCCATCACATGCTCGGTCCAGGAGCGCGAGTCGGTCGACCCGGCCTTGGCCATCGCCAGCATGATCAGCGCGGCGGCATCGTAGGACTGGGCCGCGAAGGCGCCCGAACCGTCGAAACCGGCAGCTTCGGCCATCTCGAAGAAGATGTCCGTGCCCTCGGAATCGGAGCCCGGCACTTCGCCGAAGGAGCCGTTCATCGCATCGCCGATATTGTCGATAATGCTTTCGCCATACATGCCGTCGGGCAGCACGAAGGTGTCGAAGGCACCGCTGTCGACCGACGCCTGGATGATCCCGCGGCCACCTTGGTCGATATAGCCCGCAACGACCAGCAGCTCGCCGCCGGCAGAGGCGAGCGCCGCGACTTCAGCCGAATAGTCGGCCTTGCCGTCCTCATGCGGCGAGGACAGCGTGACGGTGCCGCCCGCAGCGACGAAGGCCGCCTCGATGCTGTCGGCGAGGCCCTTGCCGTAGTCGTTGTTGGTGTAGGAGATCGCGATTTCGTTGTAGCCGCGCTCGCGCATCATATCGGTGAGGACTTCGCCCTGACGCGCGTCCGAGGGCGTGGTGCGGAAGAAGAGACCGTCATCCTCGACCGTCGAGAAGGCCGGTGAGGTCGCGGAGGGCGAGATCATCCCGATGCCGTGCGGACGGGCCACGTTCTGAAGAATGGCACCGGTGACGCCCGAGCAGTCGGCCCCCATGATTGCCGAGATCCCGTCGCTGGTCACCTGCCCTTCGGCGGCGGCCTGCGCGGCAGCGGCATCGACGCAGGTGGAATCGGAACGGACCGAATTGACGACCGTGCCGTCCAGGAAGTTGCCCGCCTCGTTCACTTCGGCGATCGCGAGTTCTGCTCCGGCAGCCATGCCGGGCGTAGTGGATTCAAGCGGCCCGGTGAAGCCGAGGATGATGCCGATGGTCACCTCGTCCTGGGCAGCGACGGCACCGGCGGCCAAGGTCATGGCGGCGGATGCCAGAAGCAGTTTCCTCATTATTGTCTCCCTGTAGGATCAGATTGGTCCAGCGCTCACGGTAGCCAGCCCCTGCCCAAAAGAAAAGCCTGAACGACACGCCCCGTGCACATTTGCTGCACCGCAGCCCGGCGGCATTCGCCGGCCGGTCCCTAGCGGCTGCGCCCGGCCTGCGCCGCCGCTTGCGTTCCGCGTTCGCGATAGGGGGTGATGTGGTAATGCGCGCGGTAGCATTTCGAGAAATGCGAGGGGCTGGCGAAGCCGCAGGCGAGCGCCACGTTGATCACGCTCATGTCGGTCTGCATCAACAGGTTGCGCGCCTTCTGCAGGCGCATCTCCATATAGTAACGCTTGGGGCTGCGGTCGAGATAGCGGCGGAACAGCCGTTCGAGCTGGCGCGTGGACATGCCCACTTCCTGGGCGAGGCTCGCGGGGCTGATCGGTTCCTCGATCGCCTGCTCCATCATCTGGATGACGCGCGACAGGCGCGGGTGGCGCACGCCGATCCGGGTCGGAATCGAGAGGCGTTGTGTGTCCTGATCGGTGCGAATCGATGAATAGATGAGCTGGTCGGCCACGGCATTGGCGAGATCCTCGCCATGGTCATCGGCAATGAGCTTTAGCATGAGGTCGATGGAGGCCGTCCCGCCCGCCGTGGTGATGCGGTTGCCGTCGATCACATAGACTGACTTCGTCAGGGTCACGTCGTGGAATTCCTCGGCGAATCCGTCGTGATTCTCCCAGTGGATCGTCGCCTTCTTCCCGTCCAGGAGCCCCGCTTTCGCAAGGGTGTAGCCCGCCGTGCAGAGCCCGCCGATGGTGATTCCGCGCCGCGCCTCGCGCCGCAGCCAGCCCAGAAGCCGCCGCGTCGTCGCATCCTGCACGTCGATGCCGCCGCACAGGAACAGGGTGTCGTCGCGATCGAGCGCCTCGAGATCCATGTCGACCTGAAAAGCCGTGCCATTCGAGCAGCGCACCGGCCCGCCACCCTCGCTGGCGAGCAGCCAGGAGTAGACCTTGCGCCCGGCCATGCGATTGGCGATGCGCAACGCTTCGACAGCACTGGCAAAGCAGAGCATGGTGAACTGGTCGAGCAGAACAAAGACGAAACGTCGCTCGTCAGGCTCGGGCTGGATGGCGTCGGCGGGCAGGAGGCTGGCGGACATGGCTTGAATCCTGGAACACGCGTGATCATTCGCGCGCAATTTCTCGATAGTCTGCGACAGATGACGGGTCAAATGCGGCGTCTTCGCCGGGCCCGGCAGGGGCAACCGGCCTTCGACCCCGTTCCGGCTTCGCATTCATCGCGCGCGGGCGAGGCACGAGGGTCCGGGCCGGGTGTGTCGCTGCGCTCACACTAGCGAAAGACGGCGCGGGTTTGAAGTCCCGCCGGTGTCGATGCGGGGCTCCGGGTCCATCACTCCTTTGCCGTCATTGCGGGCGCCAGCGAAGCAAGCCAGATGCCCCACGTCTCTGGTTTGCCGCGTCGCCTCGGGTCCCTCGCAATGACTGGGGTTTCGCGGGGATCTTGCGCACCGGATTCCCGTCCCTGATCCTGTTTGAGGCCGTCACATCACCCCAGGGGAGGACATGAACCGCACGGCAACACGCGTCCGGCACCCGGTGGCGTGATGGGCCCCATTGGACTTGCCTTTCAGCCGCGGCTATATACCCGCCGTTCGACGAGTGGTGCCCGATCCGGGCACAGACGATGGAGACTGTGATGACCGAGTGGCAGAAGACGGACTGGCGCAAGCTTCCCCGGGTCCAGATGCCCGATTATCCCGATGCCGAGGCGCTTCATGCGGTCGAGGCGCGGCTTGCCTCCTATCCGCCGCTCGTCTTTGCGGGCGAGGCACGGCGTCTCAAGGCGCATCTCGCGGCCGTGGGCCGGGGTGAGGCGTTCCTGCTGCAGGGCGGCGACTGCGCCGAGAGCTTCGCCGAATTCTCGGCCGACAGCATCCGCGACACGTTCAAGGTCATGCTGCAGATGGCCATGGTCCTGACCTGGGGTGCCAAGGTGCCGGTGGTGAAGGTCGGCCGCATGGCCGGACAGTTCGCCAAGCCACGCTCCGCGCCGACCGAAGTGGTCGACGGGGTCGAGCTTCCGTCCTACAAGGGCGACATCATCAACGGATTCGAACCCGACGCCGACATCCGCATCCCCGATCCCGCGCGGATGCTGCAGGCCTATACCCAGGCTGCCGCGACGCTGAACCTGCTGCGCGCCTTCTCGACCGGGGGCTATGCCGACATGCATGCGGTCCATGCCTGGACGCTGGGCTTCACTGGCGCGCCCGAGGCCGAGAAATACCGCGATCTCGCCAACCGCATTTCCGACACGCTCGACTTCATGGAGGCCGCAGGCATCCGCGACGAGGCCGAGCATGTCCTGCAGACGGTCGAATTCTACACGAGTCACGAGGCATTGCTTCTGGAATACGAGGAGGCGCTCACCCGCGTCGATTCGACGACCGGCCAGATGCTCGCGGGCTCCGGCCACATGATCTGGATCGGCGACCGCACGCGCCAGCCGGATGGCGCGCATGTCGAATACTGCCGGGGCGTGCTGAATCCGATCGGCGTGAAATGCGGCCCGTCGCTCACCTCGGGCCATCTCAAGATGCTGCTGCAGCGGCTGAACCCGAACAACGAGGCTGGGCGCATCACCCTGATCGCGCGCTTCGGTGCCGGCAATGTCGGTGAGCATCTGCCGCGTCTGATCCGCGCCGTGCGCGAGGAGGGGGCCAATGTCACCTGGACCTGCGACCCGATGCACGGCAACACGATCAAATCGTCCACGGGCTTCAAGACGCGGCCGTTCGATTCGGTCCTGCGCGAGGTGCGCGAGTTCTTCGCCGTCCACAATGCCGAGGGCACGATCCCCGGCGGCGTGCATTTCGAGATGACCGGCAAGGACGTGACCGAATGCACCGGCGGGGTGCGGGCCGTGACGGATGAGGATCTGTCCAGCCGCTACCACACCGCCTGTGATCCGCGTCTGAATGCGAGCCAGTCGCTCGAACTGGCGTTCCTCGTGGCCGAGGAACTCTCGACGCGGCGACGCAAGCTGGTGGGGCAGGCAGCGGCGGTCTGACTCCACCCCGCCTTCGCCATTGCGAGGAGGCGCAGCCGGCGCGGCAAGCCGGAGAGCTGGGGAGTCTTGCTTGCTTCGCTGCGCTCGCAATGACGGGGCCTGGGGCCGGGAACCGAACGTCAGCCCTGTGCGGTGACAAGCCTGAGCGCGGGCCTCATGCCGGGGTCCGCGCTTCGCTTTCCGCCCGAGGCCACGAGCCGGGGCATGGCCGCCCCGTCGCGCAGCGGGGTGATGCGCAGGGCGTCTTCCTGCAGGTCGAAGCGCAGCGGACGGCGCGGCGCGGACCGACTGCATGCCAACCCTCCGATGAAACAGTCGGGACGCGCGCCCTCGTGCTCCGACAGGGGCAACAGCAGCAGCCTGGCGGGGACGGACGGAAGGACGATGCCGCTTCCGGCGACGAGGCCCGCCTCGATCACGGCGGGGCGAACCCGGGCCGAGGCAAAAAAGGGGCGCAGGCCCGCGCGGCCCCCGGGCGTCAGAAAGGCACAGAGCGGCATGCCGCGCGGCTCCATCCGCAGCATATCTGCAAGCCGCCGCCCGGCATGGCGGATGCGCAGCACCCCCGGCGCGACAGGTTCGGCAATGAAGACCCAGGGCAGGGCGGCGTCGATCTCGCGCGCCACGATCTCGCCGCGCCGGGGCATGGCCCGCAGGCCACGCAGCTCCTGCCAATGGGCACGAAGCCGGGAGAGCGCCTCGGCTCCGGCCACCGGACCGGCGGAATTCGCAAAAATGCTCATATCATTCTCCCGCAGGTGTTGCACATTTGAACGAAATTCATGACAACATTACGCCTTGCCCGGATTCGGCGGAAGTTGACAAATTATTAACAGGTTAACCGGCCGGAGCCCGGCAGGGGGAAAGATGATCTGCTCCATGACCGCCTTCGCCAGCAGTGCCGGAACCAGCGGCACACGCGCCTGGGCCTGGGAGTTGCGCGGCGTGAACGGCCGCGGACTCGATCTGCGGATGCGGTTGTCCGAAGGGATCGAGGGGCTGGAGCCCGCGGCCCGCGCCGCGCTCTCGGCCCGGCTCGCACGGGGTTCGGTCAGTGTCGGTCTGCGACTCGCGCGTGAGGGCGAGGGGACCGGGGCCGTGGTCGATCCGGCCGGGCTGGAGGCCGCCCTCTCCGCGCTCGGGGTGATCGAGAAGAGGGCGCGTGACGCGGGTCTCGCCCTCGCGCCGACCAGCGCCGCGGACATCTTCGCACTGCGCGGCGTGACGGTGGAAAATGCCGGGACAGATCACGAGGGGCTGCTGCACGATCTTCTCGCAGGGCTGGACAGCGCCATCGACGCCTTCGTCCTCATGCGCAAGCAGGAGGGCCGCGCGCTTCAGACGCTCATCCTCGCGCAGCTCGACCAGATCGCCGCGCTTACCGTCGAGGCGCGCGACCTGGCCGCCTCCCGCCGCGACGAGAACCGTGCACAGATGCAGGCGGCGCTGCGCCGCGTGCTGGACGAGGCGCAGGGAATGGACGAGGCGCGGCTTGCGCAGGAACTCGCGCTGATCGCGGTCAAGGCGGATGTGACCGAGGAACTCGACCGGCTTGAGGCCCATGTCGCCGCCGCGCGCGACCTGCTGGGGCAGGGCGGCGCGGTCGGGCGGCGGCTCGACTTCCTCGCGCAGGAATTCAACCGCGAGGCCAACACCTTGTGTTCAAAGGCGCAATCCACGGAGCTCATCCGGGCCGGGCTTGACCTCAAGGCGACCATCGATCAGATGCGCGAACAGATCCAGAATGTCGAATAGGGAGCGTGACGTGACCGGAAACCGCCGGGGGATGCTCGTGATCCTGTCCTCACCCTCGGGCGCGGGCAAGACGACACTCGCACGCCGCCTGATGGAATGGGACGACACGCTCAGCTTCTCGATCTCGGCCACCACCCGCCCGCCGCGCCCGGGCGAACAGGACGGGCGCGAATATCACTTCATCGGCGAAGACGAATTCCGCGCCCGGATCGAGGCGGGCGACATGCTCGAACATGCCGAGGTCTTCGGCCATCTCTACGGCAGCCCCCGCGGCCCGGTCGAGGCTGCGCTGAACGAGGGGCGCGACGTCCTCTTCGATGTCGACTGGCAGGGCGCACAGCAGATTCGGGAATCCGTGCTCGGCAAGGATTGCCTGTCGATCTTCATCCTGCCGCCCTCGATGCGCGAACTGGAATCACGCCTGCGCCGGCGTGCTCAGGACAGTGACGAGGTGATCGCGGGCCGCATGACGAAAAGCCTTGGCGAAATCAGCCACTGGCCGGAATATGATTACGTGCTGGTGAACCGCGACCTCGACGAGAGCGTGCGGCAGATGCAGGAGATCATCTCGGCCACGCGACTGCGCCGCCAGCAACAGCCATGGCTCACCGAATTCGTGCGCGGGCTCGGTGTCGAACATGCGGAAGGAGGGGAATGATCTATTCGCTCGACGGGATTGCGCCCGAGATTCACCCCGACGCCTGGATCGCCCCGGGCGCAATACTGGTCGGACGGGTCATGGTCAGGGCCGGGGCCTCGGTCTGGTTCGGGGCCGTCCTGCGCGGCGACAATGAGCCGATCGTCATCGGTGAGGGATCGAATGTTCAGGAAAACAGCGTGTTGCACACCGACATGGGTTATCCGCTGACGGTCGGTGCAGAATGCACCATCGGCCATCGGGCGATGCTCCATGGCTGCGAGATCGGGGACGGCAGCCTGATCGGCATGGGGGCCACGGTGCTGAACGGCGCGCGGATCGGTGCGGGCAGTCTGATCGGGGCAGCAGCGCTCGTGACCGAGGGGAAGGTCATCGAACCCGCGAGCCTGGTCGTCGGGGCTCCGGGCAAGGTGCGGCGCAGTCTGGACGCGTCGGAACTGGCGGAACTGCGCGATTCCGCCGCGCATTACCGCGCCAATGCCGCGAATTTCAGCAGGACGCTGCGATCCACGAACGGACAGTCCTGAGCGGCGAAATCGGGCCGGTCCGGACGCCAGATCCCGAAATCGAGCGCAGGCGTCGCGCGCAGGACATCCCGGTTGACCACATCCGGCCGGGGCAGGGCACATGTCACGACCCGGTATTTGCCGCGATATTCGAGCCCGGCAAGCATCAGCGCGATGTCGAGCACGTCAAGCCTGCCCATCATGAGCGGCGACAGGATCAGCCCCGGCTCATGACGCGCGATCAACGCCCAGTCAAGCGCTTCGGGAGATGCGATGATACAATCTGAAGTAGTGACAGGTGCCGGATCATTTCGGATGACGAGAACGGTCGGCAGTGGGGGCCGGCCTCTTATCCTTTTGTTAAAAGTCATATTTCTGCCGTCAGCTTGATATTCAGTCGTCGTCTTGCTCAACATGCACAAGTTTTACGTGTATGCAACAAAGCAGATGTTATCTTTTGTCAGCGGTGGGCGCATGGTCACCGGATTTGTCACCGCACCCGGCCCGGGGCGGAGGAAACGACCTTCTTTCATGACGGGTGCCAGTCCATCCCGCGCGAAAATGCCGCATCACCCGCAGATGGCGGGACAGCGGTTTCCGTCCGACTGCGGATTGTGGCTCAGACCCTCGATCAGGCCAGCCGGAGACAGGTGCGGAACAGGGACCGGAAAGCATATGGAGGGCGACGTCGGTTTTGCGCTGCAGGCAGATGTTTCCCTCAGGTGTCAGCTTATCGCATAATAGATATTATGTTAAATAAATACTAATATATACTGCAATTATGTCACGCAATAGATTGATATATCAGGATATTCCTGCGTCCGTGCGCCCGCGTCGGTCCAGGCGCAGGTTGGCGTAGAGGACGTGGTTGCGCCAGCGGCCGGAGATCTGCAGGTAGGATTGCGCGACGCCCTCGTATTTGTAGCCGCAGCTTTCCAGAAGCCGCCGTGACGGCGTGTTTTCCGGCAGGCAGCCTGCCTCGATGCGGCTGAGGTCCATCTCGTGGAAAGCGTGATGGGTCACGGCCAGCAGTGCCTCGCGCATGTAGCCCTCCCGCGCGAATGGCGCGCCGGTCCAGTAGCCGGCCGTCGCCGTCTGCGCGGGACCGCGGCGGATGTTGTCGAGGGTGATCGCACCGACCAGCACGTCATCCTCGCGCCGGATCAGGAACAGCGGCACCGCCGTGCCTGCGGCGATGGATCTCTGCGCCCAGTAGACGCGGTTGGTGAAGGCGCGGCGGCCGAGATGGTCATCGGCCCAGGACGGCTCCCAGGGCTTGAGGAATTCGGCGCTGTCGCGGCGCAGGTCGGCCCAGGCACGCCAGTCGCCATGCCGGGGTGGCCGCAGGACCAGCCGTCCGGTCTCGATCCTGAGCCTGCGCCCGCGCCCCCACATCAGGCGACGAGCCTCTCCCTGAGTTCGTGCAGGCGCGGCGCGTTCTCCGCAGGTCCGTAGATGGTGAGCGCCGCCCCCGCACCGGCCATCCGCGCGCCGAAATCGCGCACCGCGCGCACATCCACGGCGTCGATCTTCGCGACCATTTCCTCGATCGTCGGCACCCTGTCCCAGATCGCCAGCATTCGTGCAAGCCGCTCGGTGCGCTGCGACGGGCTTTCAAGCCCCATCAGCATGCCCGCCTTCATCTGCGCCCGCGCGCGCGCGACCTCGGCCTCGGTCATGTCATCGGCAGAGCGCGCGATCTCCTGTATGGTCAGCCGCGAGAGCGCGGCGATGTCCCCGGCCCCGGTGCCCGCGTAGATCGTCGTGAGGCCGGTGTCGGCATAGGCCCCGGCCTGCGCGAAGATCGTGTAGCAAAGCCCTCGTTTCTCGCGGATTTCCTGAAAGAGCCGCGAGGACATGCCCCCCCCCATCGCCGTGGTCCAGATCTGCGCGGTCTGGATGAGCGGGTCGCGATAATCAGGCCCTTCGAGTGCAAGCGCGAAATGGACCTGTTCGAGCGGCTTCACCACATGACGTTCGCCCCCCTGCCAGCGTGCGGGCTCCGGTCGGGGCGCATTCGCGACGGCGGAAAGACGGCCGAACATCTCCTCGGCCTGGCGGCAGATCGCCTCGTGATCGACGGCCCCGGCGGCGGCGAGGATCATCTGCCCCGGTCCGTAATGCGCGCCGGTGAAGCGGCGCAGGTCGTCGGCGGTGAAGCTCGACACCCGTTCCGCCGGTCCGAGGATCGTGCGGCCGAGCGCCTGGTCGGGATAGGCCACTTCCTGCAGCCAGTCGAAGACCACATCATCGGGCGTGTCGAGTGTCTGGCCGATCTCCTGGAGGATCACCCCGCGCTCGACCTCGATCTCTGCCGGGTCGAGCACGGGATTGATGAGGATGTCGCCGATGATATCAAGGGCGAGCGGCACGTCGCCCGCAAGGACGCGGGCATAGTAGGCGGTCATCTCGCGGCTGGTATAGGCGTTGATGTAACCGCCCACGTCCTCGATCGCCTCGGCGATCTGCAGAGCGCTGCGGGTGGTCGTGCCCTTGAAGGCCATATGTTCGAGGAAATGGGCGATACCGTTCTCCTCGGGGCGTTCATGCCGCCCGCCCGCCGCGACCCAGATACCGACGGCGGCGGACTGCAGCCCGTCCATCCGTTCGGTGGCGATGCGGAACCCGTTGGACAGAGTGTGCAATCTTACATTCACCGGCGGCGCTCCTGCACGATGGATTTGAGGGCGGTGAGGTCGTTTGCAACGCGCGTCACCCGTTCCGGCCGTTCATACAGATCCGACATATGCGGGGGAAGAGGCGGACGGATGCCGGTGGCGGCCTCGACCGCATCAGGAAACTTGGCCGGATGCGCGGTGGCCAGCGTCACCATCGGCACGTGGCCGAGGTTCTGCCCGGCCACATGCACGCCAACGGCGGTATGCGGACAGATCAGCATTCCGGTGTCACGGAGGGTCGCGGCGATGGTGGTGCCCGTCTCGTCCTCGCTTGCGCTTCCCGAGGCGAAGCGCCTGCGCAGGAAGGCCAGTTCGTCCTCCTCCAGCGTGAAGCCGCCCTTCTGCCGCAGCCCCTCCATGCGCCGCGTCACGTCGTCGCCGTCGCGGCCGAGCGCGTCGAACAGGATGCGCTCGAAATTCGAGGAGATCTGGATGTCCATCGACGGGCTGATCGAGGGCATGACCCCTGCCGTCACATGCGCGCCGGTCTGCAGGGTGCGGTGCAGGATGTCATTCTGGTTGGTGGCGATCACCAGCCGGTCGATGGGCAGGCCCATGGTCCGGGCGATGTTGCCCGCGAAGACATCGCCGAAATTGCCGGTGGGGACGGTGAAATTCACCCGCCGGTGGGGGGCGCCAAGGCTCACCGCGGCGGTGAAATAATAGACGATCTGGGCCAGAATCCGCGCCCAGTTGATCGAATTGACCCCGGCAAGGCCCACCTCGTCGCGGAAGGCGTGGTCGTTGAACATGTCCTTCAGCCGCGCCTGGCAGTCGTCGAAATCGCCATCGAGCGCAAGCGCATGGACATTGTCCTCGGCCGGCGTCGTCATCTGGCGGCGCTGGACCTCGGACACCCTTCCATGGGGATAGAGGATGAACACATCGACATTCCCCAGCCCCCGGAAGGCGTCGATGGCGGCCGAGCCCGTGTCGCCCGAAGTCGCCCCCACGATGGTGATGCGCCGTCCGTCACGCGCCAGCAGCGCCTGCATGAGCTGGCCGAGCAGGCTCATGGCGAAATCCTTGAAGGCGAGCGTGCGGCCGTGGAACAGTTCGAGCAGGAAATGATTGGGGCCGAGCTGGGTCAGCGGCGCGCGCGCCGTATGGTCGAAACCCGCATAGGCATCGGCGATCAGGCGGCGCAATTCGTCATCCTCGAACGCGTCGCCGGTGAAGGGGCGGATGATCTCGAAACAGGCGTCCTCGTAGCTCAGCCCTGCCAGCGCCGCGATCTGGCCGCCGGTCAGTTGCGGCACGGTTTCGGGCACGTAGAGCCCACCGTCACGCGCCAGCCCCGTCATCATCGCTCCCGCAAAATCGAGCGCAGGCGCCCTGCCCCGTGTCGAGATATAGCGCATGTCAGACCTTTCCATTGCTCGCTCCCCGGCGCATCCGCCGGAAAAGCACTGCGCTCATGAGCGCCCAGACGGCGGCAAGAGCGAACCAGGTGATTGCATAGCCCAGATGATCGTTCGGGATGCCCTCGATCCCGACCGGCATCGGCAGGGTGCCGAGCGGCGGCGTGATCTCGCGGGCGACGATCAGGAAGGGCTCGGCCGAAAGCGCTGCACCCATCGCCACGGCGTCGCGCGCGAACCACATGCCGGTGGTCGTGTCGGGCGGCGGGGTCCAGGAATCCGTCTCGTCCGGCCAGAGCAGGTTGCCGGTGATGGCGACCTCCCCGGCCATGCGGAACCGGTCGTGCGCCTCGCCCGCGACATAACCGAGGTCGACCAGCAGATTGCGGTCGCCCGAGGTCAGCCTGGCGATGATGCGAAAGCCCGGACCATGATCGGGATGGGCGACGAGCACCGGGATCTCGACCCCACCGAGCGCACCGGTGACGGTGACGGCCTGATACTCGTCGCGACCCTCGTCGGGGGCGTCGGGCAGCGGGACCGGCCCGGCTCCAATCCGGGCCTCGATCCGGGCAAGCATGCCCTCTTTCCAGTGGAGTCTCTGCACCTGCCAGGAGCCGAGCGCGAGGAGTAGCGCAAGGCCGAGCAAGGCAAAGACGGTGAATGGAATCAGGCGGCGCATCATGGGCCGTTCATCATGCAGAAAACGCGCGGGGGAAACCCCCGCGCGCCTACCGTTTCGGAACTGTTCGTGTCTGGTTGCCTCAGCTTCCCCAGACATAGATGACGAAGAACAGGAACAGCCAGACCACATCGACGAAGTGCCAGTACCAGGCGGCACCCTCGAGCCCGACATGGGCCTCGGCGGTGAAATGGCCCTTGTAGACCCGGATCAGGCAGACCGCGAGGAAGATCGTCCCCACCGCGACGTGGAAACCGTGGAAGCCCGTGGCCATGAAGAACACCGAAGGATAAATTCCGTCGGTGAAACCGAAGGCCGCATGACTGTATTCATAGGCCTGCACGATGGTGAAGAGCAGGCCGAGCAGGACAGTCAGCCACAGGCCCTTCTTCGCGTCGTTGCGGTCACCATCGGTGGCGATGACATGGTGTGCCCAGGTCAGCGTCGCCCCCGAGGTGAGCAAGATCAGCGTATTGATGAGCGGCAGGTGCCAGGGGTCGAAGGTCTCGATCCCGGCGGGCGGCCAGATGCCGTCGATTCGTGGGCTTTCCGGCCCCATCGGATACATCGCATTCTTGAAGAACGCCCAGAACCAGGCGGCGAAGAACATCACCTCGGACATGATGAAGATAATGATGCCATAGCGCAGGCCGATGCGGACGACGGGCGTGTGCTCGCCGCTGTTGCTCTCGTGCACGACATCGGACCACCAGCCGTACATCACGAACAGGACACCGGCGACGCCGATCAGGAACAGCCAGTAATTGGCGAAGAAGCTGCCGGTCTGGCCGTGAAAGCCCATGACGGCACCGAAAAGCATGATGAATGCGGCAATGGCTCCGACGACAGGCCAGATCGAGGGAGGGAGGATCTGGTAATCGTGGTTCTTGGCATGTGCCATGTCGTGTCCCTCGCGACGGTTCAGTTGTATTGTGTTGCTGTGACGGTTCCGTCTGTCAACGGACCCGCGGCCGGGGTCTCGAGCCGCGCCTGCACCGCGGAATCGGGCAGGTCGATCTCGTAGAAAGTATAGCTCAGCGTGATCGTGTGGACGAAGCGGCCATCGGCATCGTCGAGGATCTCGGGATCGACGAAGAAGTTGACCGGCATCAGCACCGTTTCGCCGGGCTGCAGCACCTGTTCGGTGAAGCAGAAACACTCGATCTTGGTGAAATAGCCCCCCGCCGCATAGGGTGCGACATTGAATGACGCCTGTCCGGCGACGGGACGGTCGGTCGGGTTCGACGCCTCGTAGAAGGCGAGACCCTGCTCGCCGAGATGCAGCCGCATTTCGCGCTCGACCGGCTTGAAGGTCCAGGGCATCCCCGGCGCGCGGGTCGCGTCGAAGCGGACGGTGATCATCTGCTCGACCATCTCGTCGGGCGCGGCCGCAGCCGTGGAGGGGACACCGCCGAAACCCGTCACCCGGCAGAACAGGCTGTAGAGCGGCACGGCAGCGAAAGACATTCCTACCATGAAGGTCACGAGCCCCACCATCACCACGGCGAGCCGGGTATTGGGACTGGCGATGCGGCGGAGCGGATTCATTGCGGTGCCTCACTTTCGTCAATGGTCGCGGCGGCCTCTTCGGCCGCACGATCCGCCTGGTTGGCCAGGCCCCAGCGGATATCATGGTCAAAGCCTTCAAAGGCGCTCGGATCGTCCATGCGCTGCAGCTTCACCATCGTCATGCCGAACACGATAGCGACAAAGGCCATAAGCACCACCAGCAGGCCGACATTGCGGCTGCGGCGGCGGCTGTGGAGTTCATGCTCGACCCTGATCGCCATGTCAGCCCCCTGCCCCGAAGCCGAGCGCCTGCCAGCCGCCAAGGCCCCAGATGCCCAGCACGCGTTCGGCGATCAGGGCAAGGAAATGCAGGAACAGGTAATAGAGCGAGATGACGAAGGCGCGTTTCTCGGCGGCGAAACGGTCGGCCTCGGCCTGAGCCTCGTCACGACGCCAGACCCGGATGCAGGCGGCGAGGAACCAGAGGTTCACGATGACGGCGACAGCCATGTAGAGCGGCCCGCCGATCGAGGTGAGCCCGAGCGCGACGGAGACGGGAACCTGCAGCACCGCATAGGCAAGGATATGGTTGCGCGTGGAGCGACGACCGTGGGTCTCGGTCAGCATCGGCACCCGGGCGTCACCGTAATCCGACTTCACGAACAGCGCGAGCGCCCAGAAATGCGCCGGCGTCCACATGAAGATGACGGCAAACATCAGGATCGATTCGATGGAGATCGCCCCCGTTGCCGCCGCCCAGCCGATCATCGGTGGGAAGGAACCGGCCACGCCGCCCAGGACGATGTTCTGCGGGGTCGCCCGTTTCAGCCACATCGTGTAGATGACGGCATAATAGAAGATCGTGAAGGCAAGAAGTCCGGCCGCAAGCAGGTTGGTGTCGAGCCAGAGCATGACGACCGCGAAACCCGACAGCGCGACCCCCAGCGCCATCGCCTCGCGCGGCTGGACCCGGCCCGCCGGGATCGGGCGGTTGCGCGTGCGGTGCATCACCGCATCTATATCGGCGTCCCACCACATGTTGAGCGCGCCCGAGGCCCCCGCGCCCACGGCGATGCAGAGGATCGCGACCAGCATCTCGAACGGATGGAGGGTCGAGGGTGCCACGATCAGCCCCGCCAGCGCCGTGAAGACGACCAGCGACATGACGCGCGGCTTCAGCAGTTCGACGTAATCGCCGAAGCTGGCCTCCGGCACATCATGTTCGAGCGTGGCATCCGACATCATCTGCTCCGTCAGCGCCCCCGCCCGCCGCAGGCGGCGGGAACGCATCGGCCCCGGGGCCGGAGAACCGGCCGCCTGGGGCGTTTATTCACCACATCACGTAATCGGGGTCGGTCTGGACCCGTTCGACCCAGGCGGCATAGGCTTCCGGGCTCACCACCTTCACCGTGATCGGCATATAGGCGTGGGCGCGGCCGCAAAGCTCGGAGCACTGGCCAAAGTAGATGCCCTCCTGATGGGCGCGGAACCACTGCTGGGCGAGCCGCCCGGGCACCGCATCCTGCTTCAGGCCGAAGGCCGGGATGGTCCAGGAGTGGATCACGTCGGCACCGGTGATGTCGAGCACGACCGCCGCGCCCACCGGCACGACCATCGCCGTATCGGTGGCCAGCGTGAATTCCTGTTCGCTGTAGCCCAGAGCGGCGAGATCCTCGCGCGCGAGATCGTCGAGCGTGTTGTCGCCGCCGAGGATGTCGGAGCCGATCATGAAGCTCTCGAACCTGAGCGGATTGCCGTCGGCGTCCAGCTCGTCGAGATATTCGTACTCCCAGTACCACTGGTGGCCCGTCACCTTGATGGTGATGTCGCCCTCGGGGATCTCCTGCGCATTGAAGAGGATCGGCAGCGAGAATGCGCCGATCACCACGAGCAGGAGGACCGGCAGGAGCGTCCAGGTGACCTCGAGCGGGGAATTGTGGCTGAACCGCGCGGGCACCGGGTTCGCGCGCTTGTTGAAACGGATGATCGCATAGAGGATCAGCACGGCGACCAGCAGGGTGATCGGGATGATCACCCAGTTCAGCAGCGTATCGAGCCAGTGCAGGTCGTCGGCGATATTCGTCGCGGCGGGCTGCAGGTTGATGCCGCCATGGACGGGCGCGCCGATGATATCGAGCCCCGCCAGCGGATCGTCCTGCGCGCGCGCGGGTCCGGCCATAAGAGTGGCGGAAAGCGCGGCGAATGCGGCGGCGCCGGGATTGAACAGAAGCTGTCTGAGCTGCATCTTCTTTACCTTGCTGTCCCCGTGGTCTCCGCGCGCGGCCCTGGCCGCTCCTGCGCGGATTCCCTTGTTCATGGGGCATCTCATCCCATATCCTGAACCGCGCGACAAGAAGCCGCAACCTCGGGGGCGGTCTTTATTGTCCCTTGATACCGGCTGACAGGAAAAACCATGCAGGATCCGCCCTTCCGTCCCTTCGAGACCCATCTCGACCGGGAGACCGCGCTTGTCTCGCTTCGCAACGCCGTCTCGGGCGGCGATGACGGCGAACTGTTCATCGAGCGTCGCCGCTCCGAGGCACTCGTGCTCGACGACGGGCGGCTGAAGAATGCAAGCTTCGACGCGGCCGAGGGATTCGGCCTGCGTGCCGTCAATGGCGAGGCGGCGGGTTACGCCCATTCCACCACGCTGGACGACGCCGCCGTCGCCCGCGCGGTCTCGACCGTGCGTCTTGCGGTGGGCGCGGGTGGCGGAACCGCTGCACCGCCGCCGCCGCGGACCAATCTCCGGCTCTATGACGACGCCGACCCGATGGCCGATGCCGCCTTCGGCGTGAAATCCGAGCTCCTGCGCGAGATCGACGCCTTCGCCCGCGCCGCCGACCCTCGCGTCGTCCAGGTCTCGGCGACACTCGCCGCGAGCCTGCAGGAAGTGGCGATCCTGCGCCCCGAGGGCGGACTCCATACGGACACGCGGCCGATGGCGCGGCTCAATGTCAGCGTGATCCTCGAAGAAGACGGCCGCCGCGAATCGGGCAGCCATGGCAGCGGCGGGCGGCACGGGCTCGCGTCCCTGATGGAGCCCGCCTCCTGGCAGGCATCGGTGCGCGAGGCGATCCGCATCGCCGCCGTGAACCTGCGCGCGGAAGACGCGCCCGCGGGCGTGCTCGATGTCGTTCTTGGCCCAGGCTGGCCGGGAGTGCTCCTGCACGAGGCCGTGGGGCACGGGCTCGAGGGCGATTTCAACCGCAAGGGAACCTCGGCCTTCGCCGGACTCATGTGGAAAAGGATCGCCGCACCGGGCGTCACGGTGGTGGATGACGGCAGCCTGCCCGGCCGACGCGGCTCGATCACCATCGACGACGAGGGCACGCCTTCGGCCCGCAACGTGCTGATCGAGGACGGAGTGCTCGTGGGCTACATGCAGGACCGGCAGAATGCGCGGCTCATGGGGCGCACGCCCACCGGCAACGGGCGGCGCGAGAGCTTCGCCCATGCGCCGATGCCCCGCATGACCAACACGTTCATGCTGGACGGCACGGCCGATCCCGGTGATCTGGTCGCCGATCTGAAGGACGGCATCTGGGCCGTGGGTTTCGGCGGCGGACAGGTGGACATCACCTCGGGAAAATTCGTCTTTTCCTGCACCGAGGCCTATCGCGTGAGGAACGGCAGGATCGGCGCGCCCCTGCGCGGGGCCACGCTGATCGGCGACGGGCCGACGGCGCTGCAGCATGTGCGCGGGATCGGCAACGACCTGGCCCTTGATCCGGGGGTCGGCAATTGCGGCAAGGCCGGGCAATGGGTGCCGGTGGGCGTGGGCCAGCCCTCGCTGCTGATCGGCGGGCTGACAGTGGGCGGCAAGGCGTCCTGAAGCGGGATTTCTTCACGGTCTGTTAACCCGAATGTCCTAGACCGGCCCTGCAACAGGCGGGGCAGGAATGACCGGATCATCAGCTTCTTCCACTCACCCCCCACTCCCACCCACCACGGAGGAAGACCGGCTCGCCCGTCTCCGCCTGTTGCGCTCGCGCCGTGTGGGGGCGGTCACCTGGTGGCGGCTCATGCGCGAACACGGGGGCGCGGATGCGGCGCTGGCGGCGCTCCCGGCCATTGCCCGGGCGGCGGGCGTCGCGGATTATTCCCCCTGTCCCGAAGGCGTCGTTCATGCCGAACTCGCCGCCGGACGGACGGCGGGCGCAAGGCTGGTCCTGCACGGGGACGCGGATTATCCCGCCGGATTTGCCGACATGGCCAATGCGCCGCCCGCGCTCTGGGTCCGGGGCGATCCGGGGCTCCTCGGCCGCCCGATGGTCTCGCTTGTCGGTGCGCGCAACGCCTCGTCGCTGGGGCTGCGCATGGCGCGGATGCTGGCGGCGGGTCTGGGGCAGGCCGGACAGGTGGTCGTCTCCGGCCTTGCGCGAGGCATCGACGCTGCCGCGCATGAGGCCGCGCTTGCCACCGGCACGCTCGCCGTGCTCGCGGGCGGGGTCGACAGGATCTATCCGCAGGAACATGCGTCTCTGGCCGACCGCATCATCGGCACCGGCGGCGCGCTCGTCAGCGAACAGCCGATGGGTCTTGCGCCGCAGGCGCGCCATTTTCCCGCCCGCAACCGCATCGTCGCCGGGCTTGCGCGCGGCGTCGTCGTGGTCGAGGGGGCGCTGCGCTCCGGCAGCCTCATCACCGCGCGCGAGGCGCTCGACCTCGGCCGTGACGTGATGGCGGTTCCGGGCCATCCGCTCGACGCGCGTGCCGGCGGCTGCAATGCGCTCCTGCGCGACGGGGCGACGCTGGTGCGCGACGCGGGCGACGTGATCGCGGCGCTCGTCCCCGGCGCGGGCGGCACCCCCGCCCTCGCCTGCCCCGAACCGCAGGCCGACACCGTGGCCGACGATCCGCCGTCCGGTTTCCGTGAACCACCGGCCCGCCCGCCCGGAGTCATCGCCTCGCTCCACCAACAGATCCTCGACCGGCTCGGCCCGGTGCCGGTCACCGCCGATGACGTGATCCGCGACCTCGGCGCCCCCGCGCGACTCGTCTCGCCCGCCTTCACCGAACTGGAACTTGCAGGCCGCATCCAGCGCATGGCAGGCGGCCGCCTCACCCGGCCCGGCTAGCCTCCGCCTCGCCCCGCCGCACCGCCTCCTCGAGCCGCACCACCTCGCTGCGGATCCCCTGCACCACCAGCGCCGCCACCCGCGACAGCCGCTGCGAGCGCAGGTCGGATTCGTGACGCACCAGGTGATAGGCCCGCCGCAGGCTCAGCTCCCCGGTCAGCACCCGGCGCAGCTCGGGCGCGGACGGCAGGGTGAAATCATGGACGATCCCGATGCCGCGATGGCGCAGCATCATCAGCTGTACCGTCACCGAGGTCGAGGCCAGGTCCACCCGCTCCGCCCCGATCGTGTCGAGATAGTCCAGCTCGCGATCAAAGATCATGTCGGGGATATAGCCCACGACCGGCAGATCCCGCAGATCGCCGAGCGAGCCGGGCACGGGCGCATCGCGGCGCTGCGCCAGATGCAGGTGATAATCGGTGATCTTCTGGACCGTGACCCGCCCGGCCGCGGGGGGCGAGACGGTGACGGCCATGTCGGCCTCGCGCCGCGACAGGCTGACGACGCGCGGCAGGGCCAGCACCTGCAGTTCGAGCGCGGGATGCGCCGCCTGGATCGCGGCACAGACCTGCGGCAGGATGAAGGTGGCGCAGCCATCGGGCGCGCCGATCCTGATCTGGCCCGACAGCGCCTCCTCGCCCTGCCCCGCCTCGGCCCCGCGCGCCAGCATCGCCTCGGCCTCCGCCACCGGGCCAAGCAGGCTCTGCCCGCGCTCCGTCAGCGCATAGCCCTGCGGGCTTTTCACGAAGAGCGCCGCGCCAAGCGTATCCTCGAGCCGGGCGATCCGGCGCGAGAGCGTGGCCGGGTCCATCCGCAGCCCCGGTGCCGCGCCGGTCAGGCTCTCGGCGCGGGCCACGGCGAGGAAGATGCGCAGGTCGTCCCAGTTCATGCCGACATTTCCGCAAGACGGATTTGAAGCATCGTCTCTGTTTCAACGGAAAACGCAAGGCTATGATACGGCCGAATTCACCGGATCTTCAGGAGGCTCACATGGAACAGCACGGCCATTACATCGACGGCAAGCGGGTCGCGGGCGGCTCGGGCCGCACGTCGGATGTCTTCAACCCCGCCACCGGCGAGGTTCAGGGCAAGGTCGCGCTGGCCACGAAAGCCGAGGTCGACGAGGCCGTCGCCCGCGCTGCTGCCGCGCAGCCCGCCTGGGCGGCGGTCAATCCGCAGCGCCGGGCCCGGGTGATGATGGAATTCGTCCGCCTCCTCAACCGCGACATGGACAAGCTGGCCGAGGCGCTCAGCCGCGAACACGGCAAGACCCTGCCCGACGCGAAAGGCGACGTGCAGCGCGGGCTCGAGGTGATCGAGGTGGCGATCGGCGTGCCGCATCTGCTCAAGGGCGAATATTCCGACAATGCGAGCCGGGGCATCGACCTCTATTCCATGCGTCAGCCCGTGGGCGTCGTCGCCGGGATCACGCCGTTCAATTTCCCGGCCATGATTCCGATGTG
>CAYUBT010000017.1:0-25305 GCA_964443055.1 uncultured Rubellimicrobium sp. | reverse complement strand
GGCGCTTGACATCGCACTCACGAAACGAGGAACGCATCAGGGTGAACCCGTGCGCATGTGCGGCGTGCCGGTTCATTCGGCCGAGGGCTATCTGCTGACCCTGATCCGCAAGGGCTTCCGGGTCGCCATTGCCGAGCAGATGGAAGACCCGGCCGAGGCGAAGAAGCGCGGTTCGCGTTCGCTGGTGCGGCGCGAGGTGGTGCGGCTGGTCACGCCGGGAACGCTGACCGAGGATACATTGCTCGAGGCGCGGCGGCATAATTACCTCGCCGCCTTTGCCGAGGTGCGCGAGGAGGCGGCGCTCGCCTGGGCGGATATCTCGACCGGCATGGTCGCGGTGATGGATTGCCCGCCTGCACGACTCGCCCCCGAACTGGCGCGGCTCGCCCCGCGCGAACTGCTGCTGGCCGATGGCGCGCCACGCGCACGGATCGAGATGGCCGAGGAGACGGGCGGCGTCGTGACGCTGCTGCCGCCCCCGGCCTTCGACAGCGTGAACGGTGCGCGGCGGCTGTGTGACCTGTACCGGATCGCATCGCTGGACGCCTTCGGCAGTTTCACGCGCGCCGAAGTGGCGGCGCTGGCGGCGCTGGCCGAATATGTGAGCCTCACCCAGCGCGACGCCGTGCCGATGCTGCGCCCTCCGCAACGCGAGGCGTCGGACGGAATCGTGCAGATCGACACCGCGACACGCCGCTCTCTCGAACTGACAAGGGCGATGGATGGCGCGCGCGGCGGGTCGCTGCTTTCGGTGATCGACCGGACGGTGACCGCCGCCGGAGGGCGGCTGATGGAGCAACGGCTTTCCGCACCGTCGCGGAGGGTCGAGGTGGTGCATGAGCGACTCGATTCAGTCTCTATTCTGGCCGACAGTGTCGAATTCCGGGAACATCTGCGCGACAGGCTGCGCCGTGCGCATGACCTCGAGCGGGCGCTGGCGCGGCTCTCGCTCGACCGGGGCGGCCCACGCGATCTCGCAGCGATCCGCAACACGCTGGCGGTAGCCGGGGAAATTGCCGCCTCGGCGCAGGACAGGGAACTGCCGTCGCTTCTGAAGCGCGCATGGGCCAACCTGACCGGACAGGAAGCCCTGCTGGCGCTGCTGGACGATGCGCTTGTCGCCGAGCCGCCGGTGCTTGTCCGTGACGGTGGCTTCATTGCACCGGGTCATGATTCAGAACTCGACGAGGCCCGCCACCTGCGCGACGAGGGACGACAGGTCATTGCCGCGATGCAGGCCGATTACGCCCGGGAAACGGGGATCCAGAGCCTGAAGATCCGCCACAACAACGTGCTGGGCTATTTCATCGAAACGACCGAGACGCATTCCGCGCGCATGCTCTCGCCGCCGCTGTCGGAACGCTTCATCCACCGCCAGACCACCGCCAACCAGCTGCGCTTCACGACCACCGAACTGAACGAGACCCAGACCCGCATCCTCAATGCCGCCGAGCAGGCGCTGGCGATCGAGCGACGGATTTTCGAGGCCCTTCGCGACGAGGTGCTGGCTGCCGCCGGGGCGCTGGGCCAACTCGCGCGAGCCCTCGCCGAGATCGACCTGGCTGCCGCACTGGCCACGCTGGCGCAGGAAGAGGACTGGTGCCGCCCGCAGACCGACGACAGCCGCGCGTTTCAAGTGGAGGGCGGACGGCATCCGGTGGTCGAAGCCGCCCTGCGCCGCACCGGACAGCCATTCGTCGCCAATGACTGCGATCTGGGCGAGGCACCGATCTGGCTCTTGACCGGGCCGAACATGGCCGGGAAATCCACCTTCCTGCGCCAGAATGCGCTGATCGCCATTCTCGCGCAGATGGGGTCATTCGTTCCTGCCGAACGTGCGCATATCGGCATTGTCAGCCAGATCTTCAGCCGGGTGGGTGCAAGCGATGATCTGGCGCGCGGCCGGTCGACCTTCATGGTCGAGATGGTGGAAACTGCCGCGATCCTGAACCAGGCTGACGACAGGGCGCTGGTGATCCTTGACGAGATCGGGCGCGGAACCGCTACCTGGGACGGGCTGTCGATTGCCTGGGCGGTGCTCGAACATCTGCAGCAGGCAAACCGCTGCCGGGCCATCTTCGCCACGCATTATCACGAGCTTGCGCAACTGGCCGAACGGCTTGACGGGGTGACCAATGCCACGGTCGCCGTGAAGGAATGGCAGGGCGATGTCGTTTTCCTGCACGAAGTGCGGCGCGGAAGCGCCGACCGCTCCTATGGCGTGCAGGTCGCGCGGCTGGCCGGCCTGCCCGACTCGGTCGTGGAACGCGCGCGCGCGGTGCTCGAGACGCTGGAACACGGAGAAAGGGAGGGCGGGTCGCGGGTCGCCGGGCTGATCGACGATCTGCCGCTGTTCGCGGCCATACCCGTCGCACCGGCACCGGTGGTTCAGGACTCGGCCGTCGAGGCACGGCTGGCGGAGGTTCACCCTGACATGCTCAGCCCGCGCGAGGCGCTCGACCTGCTCTATGAACTGAAGCGCCTTGCGCCGGAAACCTGAGATCAGCCTGCCGGAGTCGAGGACACGCCGACCTTGGCCGGCCGCAGAAGCCTGTCATGCAGGAAGAAGCCTTCGGCCTGGACCTGGATGATGTCCCCCGCGCGGGTGCCCGGAAGGGGGGCCTCGAACATGGCCTCATGCATCGCCGGATCGAACCTGTCTCCGACTTCAGGCGAGACGACGGTGATACCGTGGCGACTGAAGACGTTCAGTACCTCGCGCATCGTCAGTTCGATTCCCTCGACGAACGGGCCGTTCTGGGCGCGGGTTTCCCCGGTGACGGCGTCAAGCGCGCGGTGGAGGTTGTCGTAGATCGAGAGCAGATCGCGGGCGAGGCGAGTGGCACCATACATCTCACCCTCGCGCCGGTCGCGTTCGGCGCGCTTGCGGGCGTTCTCGGCATCGGCAAGCGCGCGCAGGAAGCGGTCGCGATAGTCGTCGCGTTCAGCCCGCAGGGTCTCGGCCTCGTCCAGCTGCGAATCGCCCTCGGGTGCGGTTTCGTCGTCGGTTTCGGCCTCGACAGCCTCAGCCAGGAGTTCGTCAAGCGTCTGGGGTTCGCGTTGCGGGTCTGCCATTTCCGTCCTCTTCAACTCCGGTCGGAGAGAATCCGTCCGACCAGTTGCGCGGTATAATCAACGATGGGCACGATACGCCCGTAGTTGAGGCGCGTCGGGCCGATCACCCCGACCGCGCCGATGATCTTTCTGTCAGCGTTCATATAGGGAGAAATCACCAGACTGGAACCCGACAGCGAGAAGACCTTGTTCTCGGAACCGATGAAGATGCGCACACCGTCGCCGTCTTCGGCCAGTTCGAGGAAGCGTGCGATATCCTTCTTTTTCTCGAGCTCGTCAAACAGGGAGCGAATCCGCTCGATGTCGGCCTGCGCATCGGCCTCGGCCAGCAGATTTCCTGCGCCGCGCACGATCAGTCTTTCGGTCGCCGTTCCCTGATCGACCCAGAGCGCCAGGCCACTTTCCACCAGTTCGCGGGCAAGGCTGTCGATCTCCTGCCGCCGCAGGCCGACCTCCTGTGTGATGGCCGTCTGCAGCTCTGCCAGTGTCTTGCCCTCGGCCACGGCATTGATGAAATTCGCCGCCTCGCGCATCGAGGACGGGGTCTGGCCGGGCGGGGGCGTGAAGAGCCGGTTCTCGACATGACCATCTGCAAAGACCAGCACGACCAGTGCCCTTTCGGGCGCGAGCGAGACGAATTCGACATGCTTGATCGGTGCGGATTCATGTTTCGGCGCGAGGACGAGGCTCGCCCCGCGCGTCACATCGCTGAGCGCGAGGCCGACGCGATCCATCAGCCCGGCAACATCAGCATCGGGCAGATCGAGCGTCTCCTCGAGCTTCGCCCGGTCGCCCGCGTCGAGGTTGCGCATCTCGAGCAAACCGTCGACGAACAGCCGCAGCCCCTGCTGCGTGGGCAGGCGTCCGGCGCTGACATGCGGACTGTCGAGCAGGCCGAGATGTTCGAGATCCTGCATGACATTGCGGATCGTCGCCGCCGAGAGATGTTCGCTCATCGAACGGGTCAGGGTCCGCGATCCGACCGGCGCGCCCGTGTCGAGATAGCCTTCGACCACGAGCCTCAGCACCTCGCGCGAGCGGTCGTTGAGTTCTTCGAGCGACGGCATTCTGGCGGTCATTCCCGGCGGAGCGTTTCAGGGCGGACCAATTAGAACCAGAAGGCCGTGTCCGTCAATGCCGGGCAGGCTCTCTGCAGGGCTCCGGATCCGTCACTCCTCGCGTCATTGCGAGCGTCAGCAAAGCAACCCGGCTCCGACGTCTGGCTTGCCGAACCATGACGGGAATCCGGTGTTTGAGGACTGCATCAGTCAGGAAGGCCCCCCGCCTGTTTCTGGAGGAACGGAACCGCTTCCATCGTTTCGGGAATGGCGACACCAAGGCGCGACAGAATCGTTGGTGCCAGCGCCAGTTGATCGACCACATCGCCCGGGTGATCCGTGCGAGCCGGGCCGAAGTAGTAGAGTGCGACATCCTGTTGCAGGTCTTCATGGCCTCCGTGGTGGCCACGATCCGTCTGACCGTGGTCGGCGGTGACGATGACCTCGTAACCGGCTTCCCGCCAGCGGGGCAGGAAGGCAGCGAGCATGCCATCCATCATGTAACAGGCCACGTCCATCTCACGGCAGTCATGTCCGAAGCGGTGTCCCATCGAATCCAACGTGCACGTGTGCAGAATTCCGTAATCTATGCCGTGGCGCTCGCACAGCATCGTGAGCGTGGCGAACAGGTCCACATCGCTGGGCGTCATCTGGTTGGTGGCATTGTAGCCTGTCATGGTGTGGAACCGGCCATGGGTGATCGGCCCGCCTGGCTCGTCATATTCGAGGTCGCGGACCGGATCGAACGGGAAGCGGTTGAAGAACTCGGACCAGTAGGAATGGGTCACGGCACCTGTCCGACCTCCGGCACGGCTGATTTCGGAGAACAGGTCGGGGAATTGCACCCGGAACCTTTCCTCATTCGAATGGATACCGTGCCGTTGCGGCGAAACCCCGGTATGGATCGAGGCATAGCAGCAGGCCGAGGTCGACGGCAGTACCGAACGCATCCGCAGTTTCCGCGCCTCCCCGGACTGCACCCAGCCTTCGAGATTGCCGAACAGCCGCCCCCAGTTGCGCCAGGGCACACCGTCAAGGATGATCAACAGCAGTTTCGTCTGCAGTCCGATGCTGGCAGCCATGCGGGCCTCCGGGAGTGATGATGCATGCAGGAAGGGGCGGGCCGCTGTGCAGCCCGCCGCGTCGGGATCGGATCAGTCTTTCAGCCAGCATTCGCACAGGGCATAGCCGTCCATGGTCGCGCCCTGGGTGCTCTTGATATAACCGCCCACCCTGTCGGTGTTCACTCCGTCAATGTCATCGTTGAAAAACGGGACGATAAGCCCACCCTCGTCTCGAAGGATCTCGGAGGCGTCGCGATAGAGTGCCTTGCGCTTGTCCTGATCGAGTTCGGCCCGGGCGGCAAGGATCACCTGATCGAACTTCTCGTTGAAGAAGCGTGTGTCATTCCAGTCAGCGGTCGAGAAATAGGCCGTGGAGAAAATCTGGTCCTGGGTCGGTCGGCCGCCCCAATAGGACATGTGGAAAGGCTGGACGTTCCAGACATCTGCCCAGTAGCCATCACCCGGCTCACGCCGGATCTCGATCTCGATCCCCGCCTGTGCGCAGGACTGGGCGTAGAGTGCCGCCGAGTCGATGGCACCGGGGAAGGCGACATCGGACGTGCGCAGCACGATCGGACCCGAATGCCCCGACTTGCGGTAATGATGCGCAGCCAGGTCGGGATCGAATTCCCGCTGCTCGATATCATCGGACGCCAGCGGATAAGCTGCGTTGATGGGAGTATCGTTGCCGACGCTGCCATAGCCGTTCAGGATCTTTTCGAGTTGGTCCTCGCGATTCATTGCCAGTTTCAGTGCCATGCGCAGATCATAATTGTCGAAGGGTGCGGTGTCGCAGAACATGTTGGTCGGATAGAAACCCTTGCCCGACACATTCTCGATGCTGATGCCGGGCGTCCCGGAGATAAGGTCGATGATCGACGGCTCGACCCGGTTGATGATATGCACCTGCCCCGCCTGGAGTGCCGCAACGCGGGCAGTGGTGTCGTTGATCACCAGGATCTCGACCCGATCGGCAAAACCGCGACGGTCAGACTGCCAGTAGTTCTCGAACCGCTCACCAGTGTGAATCACGCCGGGCTCGTTATCGACGACACGGTAAGGGCCGGCCGAAATCCCGGCATTGGGATCATCCCGACCGCCATTCGGCTGAACCACCAGATGATAGTCGGCCATGTTGTAGGGGAAGTCGGCATTGGGGGAATCGAGCGTGAAGATGACTTCCCGTCCCGATGTGCGGATATCAATGATCCCCCGCAGGATACCCAGCGCCCCCGACTGCGAGTCGGCATCGGCATGCCGGGCGATGGTCTCGGCAACATCTTCGGCTGTCACGGGCTTGCCGTTATGAAACTCGATGCCGTCACGAATCTTGACGGTCCAGACCAGCCCGTCGGACGACGGATTCAACTCCTCGGCAATCATCGGCTCGATGGTGCCATCAGGCCGTACCCGCGTGATGAACTCGCCCCATTGCTTGCAATAGTTGAACATGACCTGGCTGAGGTTCAGCGCAGGGTCGAGCGTATTGGACGATTCCCCTCCCTGAATGCCTGCGCGCAGCACACCGCCCCGCACTGGCACCTGCGCAAAGGCGCTGGTTGCCAGCGATCCCGCCGCTGCGGCACCAAGGCCAAGGGCCGTAGCACGACCAAGGAAATCACGTCGAGAAAGCCGTCCGCTGCGTGCGAGTGTCGCCAGATGCGTCAATTCGTCTGCCATCAGTTTTTCTCCCTGAAGCTGTTATATGTTCGTTTCACAAGCATAGGGGCACTTCCTGGTCGCGCAATCTCTTGTTCGTTCCCCGGCAGGGCTCCGGATGCCTGTTGCAGTGAAGTTCACATTCGCCCACGAACCGATGTAGCGACCTCGAACAGGGCCGCGGACGGGCATTCAGGCCGCAAGAGTCTCCCTGATCCCGTCATTGTGAGGCGGCGTCAGCCGACGCGGCAAGCCAGAGATGTGGGGCATCCGGGTTGCTTTGCTGGGCTCGCAATGACGGAAGGGGTGATGGATTCAGGGGCCCTGTCGTTCCCGGCGCGCTATTGGAATCGCTGCGTCCGTCACGTATGCGGCCCATGCAGCTTCCAGGGGATCAGATACATGCGGCCAAGCGGACGAAAGACAGACGAGATGCGACCCGTCAGCATCGAGACCGGCGTGAACCGGCATGCGGAAGGGTCGTGCCTTGTCCGGATCGGCGATACGCATGTGCTCTGCACCGCATCCGTCGACGAACGCGTGCCGCCCTTTCTGCGCAACAGCGGGCTGGGCTGGGTGACGGCCGAATACGGGATGCTCCCGCGTGCAACGACAACGCGGATGAGACGCGAGGCCAAGTCAGGGCCAAGCGGACGCACGCAGGAAATCCAGCGCCTGATTGGACGCTCGCTGCGCGCGGGCGTGGACCGTGTGGCACTGGGCGAACGGCAGATCGTCATTGACTGCGATGTGATCCAGGCCGACGGCGGCACCCGCTGCGCAGCGATCACCGGCGGCTGGGTGGCCCTGCGTCTTGCGGTCAACGGATTGATGAAGGCGGGGCTCGTGCTCTCGGACCCGCTGGGCGACCCGGTGACAGCCGTGAGCTGCGGCATCTATGCCGGGCAGCCGGTGCTGGACCTCGACTATCCCGAGGACAGCGAGGCCGGCGTCGACGGCAATTTCGTCATGAGCGGCGAAAGGCTCATCGAGGTGCAGATGTCGGCCGAGGGCTCGACCTTCTCGCGCACACAACTCGACGCGTTGCTGGTATTGGCCGAACAGGGGGCCGCTGCCCTCGCCCGGGCACAGAAGACGGCCGTCGCGTGAGGCGGTTCACCGGGACATCCCTGCTCGTCGCTACGCATAACCGCGGCAAGCTCGAGGAAATCGCGGTGCTGCTTGCGCCTTTCGGGGTGGAAGTAACCTCGAACGCAGATCATGGCCTGCCCGAACCACCCGAGACGGGGACGACTTTTGCCGAAAACGCACGGATCAAGGCGCAGGCCGCGGTAAGGGCGACGGGGATTCCGGCGCTTGCCGATGACTCTGGCCTCGGCATCGAGGCGCTGGGCGGTGCGCCCGGTGTCTACAGCGCCGACTGGGCGGAGAATCCCGACGGCAGCCGCAATTTTGTCATGGCGATGGAACGGGTTCACAAGGAACTGCTCGCCATCGGCACGGCCGAGCCCTGGCGCGCAGGTTTCACCTCGGTTCTTGTGCTGGCCTGGCCCGACGGGCATGAAGAGGTCTTCGAGGGCCAGGTCCCCGGCCGCATCATCTGGCCGGGCCGGGGGGACCAGGGTCATGGCTATGATCCGATTTTCCTGCCAGACGGTCATGACGTGACCTTCGGCGAGATGGATCGCTGGGAAAAGAACCGCATCAGCCACCGGGGCCGCGCCTTCGAACAGATGGTCGCCGCCTGTTTCGCCTGAGGATATCGTGACCGAGAACTGGCAGCGGGGGGGATTCGGCCTGTATCTTCACTGGCCTTTCTGCCAGTCGAAATGCCCCTATTGCGATTTCAACAGCCATGTCGCAGCGCGGATCGACCAGCAGGAATGGCAGGCAGCCTATCTGCAGGAGATCGCGCGTGCGGCCGAGGAAACCGGGGGACGAATGCTGTCCTCGGTCTATTTCGGCGGCGGCACGCCCAGCCTGATGGAACCCGGGCTCGTCGCGGCGGTGCTCGATGCGGTGCGCATCGGATGGCATGTCGCCAATGATCTTGAGGTCACGCTCGAAGCCAACCCGACCAGTGTCGAGGCGGGCCGGTTTCGTGGCTATCGCGAGGCAGGGGTCAACCGGCTGTCTCTTGGCGTGCAGGCGCTGAACGACGCCGATCTTGCCGCTCTGGGACGGCTGCATACCGCGACCGAGGCAAGGCGGGCATTCGATCTCGCCCGCGCAACCTTTCCGCGCGTATCCTTCGACCTCATCTATGCGCGTCAGGATCAGGATGCAGCCGCATGGCGTGCCGAACTCGGCGAAGCCCTGTCCATGGCAGCGGATCATCTGTCGCTTTATCAACTGACGATCGAGCCGGAGACGGCGTTCGGCATGCGCCATGCTGCCGGACGGCTGCCGGGGCTGCCCGGCGAAGATCTGGCGGTGGATCTCTGGGACATCACGCAGGACATGACAGCAGCGGTGGGATTTGACGCCTATGAAGTCTCGAACCATGCGCGGGAGGGGGCCGAAGGACGGCACAATCTCGTCTACTGGCGTCAGGGCGATTATCTCGGCATCGGTCCGGGCGCGCATGGCAGACTCACGATCAACGGGAGCCGCTGGGCGACCGAGACGCCCCGTGGACCCGGTGCCTGGCTGAAGGCGGTTCGGGAAGGGCGGGGTGAACTGCCGCGCGAGCGTCTTTCGACCGAGGAGATTTTGGCGGAACGGCTGATGATGGGGCTGCGCCTGCGCGAGGGCGTGGAGATCGGCCCCGGAGAGTTGCCCACAGATATGGCCGCCCGTCTCAACGAGCTGGTCACAGACGGTCTCATGTGGCGCGACGGTTCACGTTTCGGAGCAAGCGAGACGGGGCGGGTGCTTCTCAACGCACTGATTCGGCGGCTGCTCCTTTACTAACCACCTGATAACAAACGCATAAGATCGTCAAACTGCTCGAGATCACGGTAGTGGAGCACAAGACGTCCGCCCTCACCCTCGGTCACAGGTTCGATATTCACGCGCATTCCCAGCGCTGCCGAAATCTCGCCCTCAAGCTGGCGAATATCCGGATCCTTCTCGCGGGTGTTGCGGGATCGCTTGCCGGGCGGTCGGGTCATCCGTTCGGCTTCGCGCACCGAGAGCGACTGTTCGACCATGCGCCGGGCCAGGGCCGAGGCTTCGGGATTGCCGACAAGCGTACGCGCATGACCGGCGCTGAGATGTCCATCGCTGACCAGGGCCTGGACATCTTCGGGCAGGTTCAGAAGCCGCAGGAGATTGGCGATATGGCTGCGGCTTTTCCCGAGCGCGGTCGCAAGCTGTTCCTGGGTATGACCGAAACGCGACATGAGCTGCCGGTAGCCGGCGGCTTCGTCGATCGGGGACAGATCGGCACGCTGGATATTCTCGATGATGGCGATCTCGAGAACTTCGGTATCGCTGTAGTCACGCAATATGACCGGGACATCATGCACCTGCGCCGTCTGTGCCGCACGCCAGCGCCGTTCGCCTGCAACGATCTCGTATTGATCTGGGCGGTCGGGCAGGGCGCGGACGATCAGCGGCTGGATGATGCCCTTTTCGCGAATCGAGGCGGTGAGTTCCTCCATCGCCTCGGGAGCGAAATGGCGGCGCGGCTGATCCGGATTCGGGTGAAGCGATGTGATCGGCAGGGTGAAGTCGGCCCGGCGCGCTTGTCCGGGCGCTTCCGTCCCGACATCGGCCATGAGAGCGGACAGCCCCCGACCAAGCCCACGCTGGCGATTACGCTCGGACATCTGCCACTCCCCTCTGTTCCGCTTCCCTGTCTACCAGTTCTTGTGCAAGTGCCCGGTAGGCAACACTACCTGTTGACGTCGGATCGTAATCAAGCACGGTCATTGCGTAAGAAGGCGCCTCGGACAGGCGCACGTTGCGCGGGATCACGGTACGATAGACAAGTTCGCCGAGATTCTCTCGTGCATCGGCCTCGACCTGCTGCGAAAGGTTGTTGCGGCGGTCCGACATCGTCAGCACCACGCCCTCGATCCGCAGTTCCGGATTGGCGGTCTGCCTGATGTCGCGGATGGTCATCATCAGTTGCGAAAGCCCTTCCAGCGCGAAGAATTCGCTCTGGAGCGGGACCAGCACCGATTGCGCGGCGACAAGCGCATTCACTGTCAACAGGTTGAGCGATGGCGGACAGTCGATCAGGACGTGATCGAAACCGCCCTCCCCCAGCTGCGATGACCGGAGCGCCCGGCGCAGGAGCGAGCTGCGCTGCTCGTTCGCCGTCAACTCGATATCAGCTGAACTCAGATCAATGGTCGCCGGAACGACCAGCAGGTTTTCGACGTCTGTCAGCCGCCAGGCCTGTTTGACCGGGACGTCGCCAAGGAGAAGGTCGTAGCTCGTGACGTCGCGGTCATCCCGCAAGATGCCGAGGCCGGTCGAGGCGTTGCCCTGCGGATCGAGGTCCAGAAGCAGCACCCGCCGCCCCATATTGGCCAGCGCCGCACCCAGATTGATCGCCGTGGTCGTCTTGCCGACTCCACCCTTCTGGTTGGCGATGGCGATGATTCGCGGCAATTTCGTGTCAGACACGCGAGAGCCCCTCAATGATCAGGATCCGGGCCTGGACATCTGTCAGGCTCTCATGGATGGCAAGCTCAAACTGCCAGTTGCGCCGCGCTTCGGCAAGTTCTTCCGACCAGTTCCGACCCTTGGGGAAGATAGCGACTCCGTCCGGCGAGAGGTGGCGTTCCGCATGAGAGAGCAGCGTCGACAGCGGCGCTAGCGCACGGGCGGAGAGCACATCGGCATGCAGGGGCCGGATCGATTCCAGCCGCTGCGTGATGATCCGCACGGCCAAACCGAGTTCGGCTGTTGCGTGATGAAGGAACGCGGCCTTGCGCCCGTCCGATTCGACCAGCGTGACTGTCATGTCCGGGCGCAATTCCCTGAAAAGGATGGCAAGGACCAGCGCCGGAAAACCGCCGCCGGAACCGAGGTCGGCCCAGCTCGCCCCGGACTCGGGTGCGAATCGGACAAGCTGGGCAGAATCGAGGATATGGCGTGTCCAGAGATGGGGGAGATCGGCGGATGACACGAGATTGATTCGACGCGACCATTTGCCCGCCAGCGCCTCGAACCGCCGCAAGCGCTCCACCGTTTCACGTGAAACATCCAGTGCGGTCAGGATGTCATCGGTCACGCCACTGCCCGGCGTCCTGAACCATGTTTGAGGCGGACTCGCAGCAGCAGGAGCGCGGCCGGCGTCATTCCCTCGATCCTTGCCGCATCTGCCAGGCTGCGAGGCCGGTTCGCGGTGAGTTTCTCGACCAGCTCTCCCGACAGGCCGGAGATATCGTCGAACCGCATCGTCTGCGGAATCGTCAGTTCCTCGTCCTTTCGTAAGGCGTCAATCTCGCGCTGCTGCCGCTCGGTATAATTTCGATAGAGGGCATCCCGCCGGATCTGTTCGCCAATTTCTGTGGGGACAACGGCCAGTTCCGGTGCCACCACTACCGCCTGCGCGAATGTGAAATCGGAAAGCGCCAGCGCCTCGAGAAGACTCCTGCCACCCCGGTCGGCATTGATCTGCGCACCCGCATCGGCGAGCTTTTGTGTCGACACGCGCGTCGAGACGAGCATTTCGGTGACATTTTCTATTTCATTCATCTTGTCCGAGAATGCGCGCCAACGCCCTTCCCCGACAACCCCCGCCTTGTGCCCGAGGGGAGTGAGCCGCTGGTCCGCATTATCCGCCCGCAGTGATAAACGGTATTCGGCCCGCGAGGTGAACATACGATACGGCTCCGAGACGCCACGGCTCACGAGATCATCGATCAGGACGCCGATATAGGAATTCGTCCGGCTGAAGATCACCGGCTCACGGCGCAGCGCCGCCAGCGCGGCGTTCATCCCGGCAACAAGCCCCTGGGCTGCGGCTTCCTCGTAACCTGTCGTCCCGTTGATCTGTCCGGCCAGATAGAGCCCCGGAAGCGCACGAAGCTCAAGCGCATGATTCAGGGCCCTGGGATCCACATAGTCATATTCGATCGCATAACCGGGCTGGACAATCTCGACCTTCTCGAGGCCCCGAATGGTATGGAGATAGGCAAGCTGCACCTCTTCCGGCATCGAGGTCGAAATCCCGTTGGGATAGATGATCCCGCTTTCCAGACCTTCAGGCTCAAGGAAGATCTGGTGGCCATCACGATCGGCAAAGCGGACGACCTTGTCCTCGATCGACGGGCAGTAGCGCGGCCCCGCACTCTCCATCTGGCCGCCGTACATCGAGGAGCGCTCAAGATTTTCACGAATGATGTCGTGGGTTTGCGGGTTGGTTCGGGTGATCGCACAAGAGATCTGCCGAAGCACTGGCGCTCGGGAAAGAAAGGAGAGCATCACCGGATCGTCATCGCCGTCCTGGCGCTCGAGCACATCGAGGTTGACCGTGCGCGCCAGCAACCTCGGCGGTGTTCCGGTCTTGAGCCTGCCCATCGGCAGCCCCAGCCCGTCGAGCCGCTCTGCCATGCGGATCGCCGCATTCTCTCCAATACGACCGCCGGGGCGCGATTCGTCGCCGATATGGATGACACCGCGCAGGAATGTCCCGGTCGTCAGGACAACGGTCCGTGACCGGATCTCGGACCCGTCAGCCAGCAGCACCCCCGCGACCCGCTCCCCGTCCATCAGAAAATCGGCAGCCTCACCTTCGATGACCCGAAGCCTCGGCGTGCGTGCAATCTCGTGTCCCATCTCCCTGCGATAGATCTCGCGATCCATCTGGGCGCGCGGACCCTGGACCGCAGGCCCCTTGCGGCGGTTGAGCAGGCGAAAATGAATCCCTGAACGGTCAGCGACCCGGGCCATGAGCCCGTCGAGCGCGTCAACCTCTCGCACCAGGTGACCTTTGCCGAGGCCACCGATCGCCGGGTTGCAGGACATGACTCCAATCGCGTCATGCCGCAATGTCACCAGAACCGTGTGCGCGCCGGTGCGCGCAGCGGCGTGGGCAGCCTCGACCCCCGCATGTCCGCCGCCAATCACGATGACATCGGCGCTGTCATGTTTCACGTGGAACATCCTCATTTCCCGATGCAGAAACTGGCGAATACCACATCCAGCACGTCTTCCACATCAACTCTTCCGACGATTCCGTCAATGGCCCGCAATGCCAGCCTCAACTCTTCGGCAACCTCTTCCGGCCGCGCCACCAGCGATCCACCCCTCGCTGCCTCCAGATGCGCGGCAGCAGACAGCAGCGCCTGACGGTGCCGCTCACGGGTTGCGAGCCCTGCTTCCGACGACATATGTCCGAGCCGCTCCCCAATCTCCCGGACCAGTGCATCGACGCCAGCACCTGTGAGCCCCGAGACACCACCGGATGTTCCGTCGTCATCCATGGCCCGCAAGACGATATCGAACGGACCTGCTGTCTCGGCCGCAGCGTCCACGTCTTCGACCAGATGAATCCGCAGGTCAGCACGTTCCGCACGGGCGCGGGCGCGTTCGATGCCGAGCCTTTCAAGAGCATCGGCGCTTTCCCGGAGCCCGGCGGTATCAAGCAACGTCACCGGCAGCCCCGCAAGATCGAGCCGCACCTCAAGGACATCACGTGTCGTTCCGGCAATCGTCGAGGTGATTGCGGCATCGCGCCCTGCCATCCGGTTGAGCAATGTGCTCTTGCCCATATTGGGCGCACCGGTGATAGCCACCTCGAACCCCTCGCGCAGGCGTTCGGCCATTGTCGCGCCAGCCGCCAGCCGCAGCATTTCCGCCCGGATTTCCTCGACAGGGCCCCGCACCAGATGGCTCACATCCTCCGGGACATCCTCCTCGGCGAAATCGATCGTTGCCTCGACCATGGCGAGGGCCCGGATCAGCCCCTCACGCCAGCTGTCGACCACATCGCCCAGTTCACCCGACATGACCCGCATTGCCTGCCGACGCTGGGCTTCGGTCTCCGCGGCGAGAAGGTCGGCCAGACCTTCGACCTGTGCGAGGTCGAGCTGCCCGTTTTCAAGCGCCCTGCGCGTGAATTCACCCGCTTCGGCATGCCGCATCCCCGCCATTGCCGCAAGCTCACACTTGATCGCCGCAACAACGGCAATACTGCCATGCGTTTGAAATTCAACGATGATCTCGCCGGTGAAGCTCTGTCCTTCCGGGAAAGTCAGAACCAGGGCCTCGTCGATCTTCGCCCCGTCCGCTCCGCGCAGCCAGCGTAGGCTGCGCCCGGATTCAGGCAAGGGTCCGGCAAGCCGTTCGGCGGCCTTTCTCGCAAGTGGCCCGGACAGCCTGACGATGGCGACGCCGGCCCGGCCGGGGGCTGTCGCCTGCGCAAAGATCGTATCCATCACATGTCGCCGGCCCGCGCCGGCTCAGGCATTCATCGAATCGAAGAACTCGGCGTTGGTCTTGGTCTGTTTCAGCTTTGAAATCAGGAACTCGATCGCATCCGTCGTCCCCATCGGGTTGAGGATCCGGCGCAGGACGTAGGTCTTCTGCAGATCGGCCTTGTCAACCAGCAAATCCTCCTTGCGGGTGCCGGATTTGAGGATGTCCATTGCCGGGAAAACCCGCTTGTCGGCGACCTTGCGGTCGAGCACGATCTCGCTGTTGCCGGTGCCCTTGAACTCTTCAAAAATCACCTCGTCCATGCGGCTTCCGGTGTCGATCAGCGCCGTCGCGATGATCGTCAGCGATCCGCCCTCCTCGATATTCCGCGCGGCGCCAAAGAACCGCTTCGGCCGCTGCAGGGCGTTGGCATCGACGCCGCCGGTCAGTACCTTGCCCGAGGATGGCACCACCGTATTGAACGCGCGCCCCAGCCGGGTGATCGAATCGAGCAGGATCACCACATCGCGCTTCTGTTCGACCAGCCGCTTGGCCTTCTCGATCACCATCTCGGCCACGGCCACATGCCGCGAGGCCGGTTCGTCGAAGGTCGAGGAAATCACCTCACCCTTCACCGAGCGCTGCATGTCGGTCACTTCTTCGGGCCGCTCGTCGATCAGAAGGACGATGAGGAACACTTCCGGATGATTGCGCTCGATCGAATGGGCGATGTTCTGCAGAAGCACCGTCTTACCCGTGCGGGGCGGCGCCACGATCAGGCTGCGCTGGCCCTTGCCGATCGGGGCCACGAGGTCGATGATCCTGGCCGAGCGGTCGCGGGTGGCAGGCTCCTCCTCGATCTCCATCTTCAGGCGCTCATCGGGATAGAGCGGCGTCAGGTTGTCGAACACCACCTTGTGCCGTGCCTGCTCGGGATCGAGGAAATTGATCTTGTCGACCGAGAGAAGGGCGAAATACCGCTCGTTCTCGCCCGGCTCCTCGATCATCCCTTCAACCGTGTCGCCGGTGCGCAGTGAATATTTGCGGATCATCTCGGGGCTGACATAGATGTCGTCCGGCCCCGGCAGGTAGTTGGCCTCGGGCGAGCGCAGAAAACCGAACCCGTCCTGCAGCACCTCAAGCACGCCATCGCCGCCGATGATCCAGCCATCCTCGGCCCGCTCCTTGAGGATCGAGAACATCATGTCGCCCTTGCGCATGGTCGAGGCATTCTCGATCTCGAGTTCCTCGGCCATGGACAGGAGATCCTTGGGACTTTTCGCCTTCAGATCGGCAAGGTTCAGGCGGGTTTCGCTCATGAGATATCCTGAATGGGGCGATCACACGGCCTGCGCCGCTGCACCACGTCATGAAATAAGGCTGACTGTCGCCCCGGACGGGACGCTTGCTGGCGAGATAGGGCCAGCGTGTCCTTGAGTCAACTCAGAATGGCTTCACGATCACCATGAAGACGATGACGAGCATGAGAACCGTCGGCACCTCGTTCACGATCCGGTAGGTCCGCCCGGCACGCCGGTTCAGCCCGCCTGCGAACTTCTTCTGTGCCGATCCCAGCCAGAAATGCACCCCGGTCATGGCAATCACCGCCGTCGCCTTCACCCAGGGCCAGATCAGGCCCCAGTCGATCACCCCCGGCGTGAAGGCAAGCGCAAGCCCGAAGGCCCAGGTCGCGATCATCGCCGGAACCATGATTCCCTTCAACAACCGCCGTTCCATCACCTTGAACGTATCGTCCAGTTCCGATCCGGCCGTTGCCCGCTCGGCATGATAGACGAACAGCCGCGGCAGATAAAAGATGCCCGCCATCCAGGCGATGAGCGAGGCGACATGGAGCGCCTTCACCCATGGGTAGGCGGAAAGCAGAAAATCCTGAACCATGGCCTCCTCGTAACCTTCTCAAGATTTGAAAGAAAGAAAGATGTAGAAGATGTAGGAGCGGGGATAACCAGGCGAACTGTCTTTATCCACCGATCTCTGCACAGAGATCGGGATAACTCCCCCCGGGGCCAGTCCGAACTGTTCAATATAAGTTATTGCTATTAAATAATATTTACTGGAACACTCCTGAAGACAACATCTTGACAGGGCCATCTGCCATATCTGTCCACGCGGTCCGATTCGTCCTGTCCACATGTGGATTGTCGGAGCATGACCATGGGTGATTTCGGACAGTTCTCCTTGGCACCACGGTGGTTCTTCCATCGGAGGAAGTCCCGGCCAGGGTATCCTTTGCTTTTCCTCGACTTGTCCACAGCGGTACTGCCGATCCCGTTCTTTCCCCCGCCGGACAGGACGGCTATCCTTGATCCGGCCTCTGCCAAACCCGGATCACCACGAGTCCTCTGCCACGACATGACATATCCGAAAATCCCGCTTGCAGGCGTTATCGGCCATCCCGTCGCCCATTCGCTCTCGCCGCGTCTGCATGGTCACTGGCTGCGCCGCTACGGGATCACCGGCCATTACGTGCCGCTCGACATCGCGAAGAGTGATCTTGCCCGGGTACTTGCCGTGATGCCGCGCATGGGTTTTGTGGGCTGCAATGTCACGATCCCTCACAAACAGGCAGCCCTTGGCCTTGCAGATCACGCGACTGACCGGGCGCGGCGGATCGGGGCCGCGAATACGCTGACTTTCGGGCCGGATGGCAGGATCCATGCCGATAATACCGATGGTCACGGGTTCATGGCCAATCTGCGGGACGGGGCACCTGATATCGTGTTGCCCGGGGCCACGGTCGCCGTTCTCGGGGCCGGAGGCGCAGCGCGTGCGGTGCTGGTCGCGCTTCTCGGTGCGGGGGTCGGCAGCATCCTGCTGAGCAACCGGACGATGGCCCGGGCCGAGGCCCTGCGCGACGAGTTCGGTGCGCGTATCGCCACCGTGCCCTGGGAAAATGCCGGTGAGACAATCGCGCGTGCCTTGGTCGTGGTGAACACGACTTCACTCGGCATGACCGGCCAGGACGCGCTGTCCGTGCCGCTCGATATGCTGCACCCTGGACAGGTCGTCAGCGATCTCGTCTACAATCCGCTTGAGACGTCTCTCCTTCAGGCTGCACGACGGGCTGGAGCGGTGGCGGTCGACGGGCTCGGGATGCTTCTGCATCAGGCAGTGCCGGGATTCGAGCGCTGGTTCGGACGTCGCCCTGAAGTCGATGCCGAAACGCGCATGGCGTTGCTGTCATGACCTATGTTCTCGGCCTTACCGGTTCGATCGCCATGGGCAAGAGCACGACGGCCGCGCTTTTTGCTGCCGAAGGGATTCCCGTCTGGGATGCCGATGCGACCGTGCATCGTCTTTACGACCGGGCCGGTGATGCGGTCGCGCCGCTTGGGGCCGCCTTTCCTGCCGCCGTGATTGATGGCGCGGTATCACGCGCCATCCTGAACGATATCGTGGCGGATGATCCGTCCGCGCTCGGTCTGATCGAATCTATCGTTCATCCGCTGGTCGCCAGACACCGAACCGCGTTTCTGGAGGGTGCCGAAAACGATATCGTTGTCCTGGATGTGCCGCTCCTGTTCGAGAGCGGTGTGGATGATCTGTGCGACGGGGTTGCCGTCGTTTCGACCACTGACGAGGAACAGCGCCGCCGCGTTCTGGCCCGGCCAGGGATGGATGAGGCAAAGCTCGCCACGCTGCTGTCCCGGCAGATGCCCGATGCCGAGAAACGCACCCGTGCCGACTGGGTGATCGAGACGACGACCCTCGAACATGCCGCCAGGCAGGTGCGGGATATTATCGCTGAAATACGAAAGAAAATGGCAGATGCGTGAGATCGTTCTTGATACGGAAACGACCGGCTTCGAGCCTGAGCAGGGCGACCGGATCGTCGAGATTGGCGCGCTCGAACTGGAAAATCACCTGCCGAGCGGAAACACGTTTCATTGCTACATCAACCCCGAACGTTTCATGCCGCAGGGCGCGTTCGAGATTCACGGTCTCGGGGCCGACCTGCTCGATCCGCCGCGTCCGCTGGTTGCGGGGGGGATCAGCCTTGGCGACAAGCCGCTTTTCAGGGCCATCGCCAAGGATTTCGTCGACTTCATCGGCGATGCGAGACTCGTCATTCACAATGCGGCCTTCGACATGCGCTTCCTCAATGCCGAGCTGCGCGGTGTCGGCCTGCCGCCGATCGCGGCGGATCGGGCGATCGATACGCTGGCCATCGCCCGCAGCCGTTTTCCGGGCTCTCCGGCGAGTCTCGACGCGCTCTGTCGCCGTTTCGGCATCGACAACTCGGCCCGGACCCTGCACGGCGCGCTCCTCGACAGTGAAATCCTTGCCGAGGTCTATCTTGAGCTGATTGGCGGGCGACAACCGGATCTTGTCCTCGATGTCGCCGCAGTCCGGCGGCAACATGTCGTGACGAACTCCGACCCTGCGCGCCCCTCGGTTCGCCCGCGTCCGCTCGCCCCGCGTATCACGGATGAGGAGCGTCGGGCGCATGACGCATTTGTCGCCGCGATGGGAGATACCGCGCTCTGGCGGCGTGAAGGTTGAGGATCAGGCGTCGGCCCGGGGTGGTGTCGCGGCTGCGCCGTCCTTCTGCGCCTGCAGGCGGCGCTGCAGATCGGCGCGATAGATCTGGACGAAGTCGATCATCTCGAGATTGAGCGGCGGGAAGCCGCCGTCACGCGTCACGTCGCTCACGATCCGCCGCAGGAAGGGGAAGGTGATGCGCGGGCATTCGATCAGCAGGTAGGGATGGAGCTGCTCTTCCGTCAGCCCCTCGATCTGGAAGACCCCGGCATATTCAAGCTCGAGCAGGAACAGCATTTCACCAGAGGTCTTGGCCTTGTTCGTGACCGTCAGTTTCGTGATTACTTCATACTGGTTTTCGGCCTGGCGCTTTCGGGCGTCGAGATTCACCTGGACGCCGATCTCGGGTTGCAGGTCGCCCGTCAGGCCCTTCTGCATCAGGACATTCTCGAAGGACAGGTCGCGCACATACTGGCCGATGACCCGCTGTGTGACCTTGGGGGCCGCCGGGGCCGCACCGGTTGCGGCGGGGTCGCCTGAGTTGGGATTGTCGGTCATTACGGGCTCCTGCTTTCGGCTGCCCGGGTCTTAGCAGCGGTGTCCGGCCTTCTCAACCGTCGTCATGCCGGGTCCAGCCCGAAGGCGGGCGCGGGCGGACATCATCCCGGCCCGGGGTGACGTCCCGATAGTCGCCATTGATCACATCATTGCGGATGTCCTCTCGGCGGGTCGGAGGTCTCTCGAACCCCTGCGTCTCAAATCTCCGCGACATCCGGCGCCAGATCAGGTCGGGCACGGGCGGCAGCAACAGCAGGACTGCAAGGAAATCGCTGAAAAATCCGGGCAGGATCAGGAGAAGCGCCGCCAGAAAGCGGCTGGTGCCACGGAACATTTCCGGCCCGGGATCGCGCCCCTCCTGCAGCGCCTGGCGGATGCGCACGGGCGAACGGCCCCGACTGCCATGCAGCAGCAGCATTCCGGCAAGGGCGGCGAGAAAGACCAGCGCCAGCGTTCCCCAGACGCCGATCAGCCCGCCAATCTGCACGAACAGGGCGATCTCGATCACGGGGAGCAGGATCAGACCGACGGGAATCAGTCGCAGCCACATGGATTCATCCTCAACATTCTGCGCACGCGGTGGACTCGCGACCAGCGGTCACCTACATAAGACCGACAAGGCAGATTGCGAACCGGCCCGTGCGGTCCGGTCGAGAGGACAGCATGAACTCGCCAATCATCCAGCTTCTCGTCCTCGCCGGGATCGCGGTGTTTCTCATCCTGCGTCTGAGGTCGGTGCTGGGCACCCGCGAAGGCTTTGAAAAGCCGCCCGAGGCGAAGCCGCTCGAACGGCCGCAGACCCGCACCCGCGAATTCGAGGTGATCGAGGGCGGACCGGACCGCGACATCATCGACAATGTTCCCGAGGGCAGCGACGCCGCCCGCGCCCTGGCCGAGATGAAACGCGTCGAGCCAAGTTTCCGGGTCACGGATTTCCTCGTCGGTGCGCGCGCCGCCTATGAGACGATTCTCATGGCCTTCGAAAACGGCAGGCTGGATGACGTGAGCGCGTGGCTCGCCCCCGATGTGAGCGAGGCGCTCGCAGACGCCATTGCCGAGCGCAAGACCAGGGGCCTGACCGTCGAGGCCGAATTCATCGGCATCTCCTCGATCCAGCTCCGCGACGCCGAGTTCGACCCGGCGTCGCGTGAGGCGGAACTCGGCATCGTCTTTGTCGGAGAAATGACCCGGGTCGTGCGTGATGCCGACGGCGAGGTGGTCGAGGGTGCCCCCGGCGAAATCCGCCGCCAGCGGGACGTCTGGACGTTCACCCGCAAGATGGGTGCCGACGATCCGAACTGGTACCTTGTCGCCACGGGCGAGTGACCGATCCCCGGGTAACGGCCATGCCGAACGAGCCGTCCTGCCTTTCCGTCGTTTCCTCCGGCCATGTCGAACGGGCGCTTGCCGCCTATCTGCGCTCGCGTCCCGCAGGCTGGCCGGAGCCGGTCGCCGGTCAGAATGCGGCTGCGTTTTTCGCCGGGGCCTTCCGCCCGCGCTGCCCCGGAGACGGGGCGGCCTCGCTGATCACCGGCTATTACGAACCCGAGATCGAGGCCCGGCTCGCGCCTGACGGTGTTTTTGCTCATCCGATCCATCGCCTGCCATCCGATCCGCATCACGATCATGCCGCGATCATCGCGGGCGCGCTTGTCGGCCAGGGTCTGGAGCTGGCCTGGCTTGCCAATCCGGTCGAGCGGTTCTTCTTGCAGGTGCAGGGCTCCGGCCGATTGTGCCTGCCTGGGGGCCGGGTGATGCGGGTCGGCTATGCGGGGCAGAACGGATATCCCTATCGCTCGCTCGGGCAAGCAATGGTGGATATGGGCCTCATCGCTGAAGGCGACATCAGTGCAGATGCGATGCGCGCATGGTTCAGGGCGCATCCCGCAAGGGTGAACGAGATTCTCGCGCTCAATCCCTCCTGGGTCTATTTCCGCGAACTGCCACAGCTTGACCCCGGAGACGGGCCTATCGGCACCGCCGGAGTGCCGCTGGCTGCCATGATCTCGCTCGCCGTCGACCCCGATCATATCCCGATGGGTGCGCCGGTTCTGCTCGAAACGGAGGTGAACGGCACACCGTTCCGCAGCCTGATGGTGGCGCAGGACACGGGCGGGGCGATCCGGGGTGCGCAGAGGGCCGATCTGTTCTTCGGCACGGGCACGGAGGCAGGCCGTCTGGCCGGCCGGCAAAAGGCCCCGGGGCGGCTGACGGTCCTTCTGCCGGGGGCGGATTGATGCGCCGCCGTCGCCGCCTCTCGCCCGAGGAGCGCGCGCTTTGGGATCAGGTCACGCGCAGCGCCGAGCCGCTGCAGCAGCGCCCGCACACACCGCCTCGGCCTGTCGCAGCGCCATCCGCTCTGGCAAAGCCCGGATCCGCCCTGCCCGTATCGCGACCGCCTGTTCCCGGGTTTCACATTGGCGAACGGTCCGAGCCGGTCCGCAGCGGCACGTCGGTCCCCGCTCTCGCCTCGCTCTCGCCGCCGCGGCCCCTGCGCATGGATGCCCGCACCCATGGGAGGATGCGCAAGGGACGGCTTGCGCCCGAGGCGCGGATCGACCTGCACGGCATGACGCTTGCACAGGCGCATGGAGCACTGGTCGGGTTCATCCTGTCGTCACGTGCGGCCGGGCGGCGGCTGGTGCTGGTGATCACCGGCAAGGGCCGCCCGCGCGATGGCGATGGAGCCCTGGCCCCGGGACGCGGCCTGCTGCGCGAACAGGTGCCCGAATGGCTGACGCTGCCGCCGCTGGCCGACCATGTCCTCGACGTGACCACGGCCCATGCGAGCCATGGCGGCAGCGGTGCGCTTTACGTCTATCTACGCAGGCGCTGAGGCTTACAGGACGTAGCGGCTGAGATCGGCGGACCGCGCAAGTTCCCCCAGTTCCTCCTCGACCAGAGCCCCGTCGATCACCACCTCGTCGCCCGAGCGGTCGGGCGCAGTGAAGGACAGTTCCTCGAAGACCTTCTCCATTACCGTGAGCAGCCGCCGTGCGCCGATATTCTCGACCGTGCGGTTCACCTCGGCTGCGATCCGGGCAAGTGCCGCGATTCCATCCTCGGTGAAACGTACGGTGACGCCTTCGGTCTCCATCAGGGCGATATACTGGCGGGTGAGGGCGTTTTCCGTCTCGGTCAGGATGCGGACGAAATCCTCCTCGTTCAATGGCCCGAGTTCGACCCGGATCGGCAGGCGGCCCTGCAGTTCCGGCAGCAGGTCCGACGGTTTGGCGACATGGAATGCGCCCGAAGCGATGAAGAGAATGTGATCGGTCTGCACCGGCCCGTGTTTGGTGCTCACCGTCGTGCCTTCGATCAGCGGCAGGAGGTCGCGCTGAACCCCCTCACGGCTGACATCGGCCCCCCGCATGTCCGCCCGGGCGCAGATCTTGTCGATTTCGTCCAGGAAGACGATCCCGTTCTCCTGCACCGCCTCCAGCGCCGCGCGGGTCACGGCCTCGTCATCGAGCAGCTTGTCGGCTTCCTCGGCAATCAGGAGGTCATGGCTCTCGGCCACGCTCATCCGCTTGCGCACCCGGCGCTGGCCGAAAGCCTTGCCGAACAGATCCCCCAGATTCATCATCCCGCCCATGGCACCGGGCTGTCCGGGGATCTCGAATCCCATCGGATTCGACGTGTCGACAACATCGAGTTCGATCACCGTATCGTCAAGTTCGCCAGATTTGAGCTTGCGGCGGAACATCTCGCGGGTGCTTTCGCGCGCATCCGGCCCGGCGATGGCGGCGATGACACGATCCTCGGCCGCCTTCCAGGCGCGGGCCTTCACGTCCTCGCGCATCGTGGCGCGGGTCTGGGCGATGGCGATGTCGACCAGGTCGCGGATGATCTGTTCCACATCACGGCCGACATAGCCGACCTCGGTGAATTTCGTGGCTTCGACCTTGAGGAACGGGGCCTTGGCAAGCTTCGCAAGCCGCCGCGAGATTTCCGTCTTTCCCACCCCGGTGGGGCCGATCATCAGGATGTTCTTGGGATAGACTTCCTCGCGGATTTCGGGCGCAAGCTGCTTGCGCCGCCAGCGGTTGCGCAAGGCAACCGCAACCGCCCGCTTGGCGTCGCGCTGGCCGATGATGAAACGGTCAAGCTCCGAGACGATCTCGCGCGGGGTCAGGTCGGTCATCTGCATGTCCTTGATGGTGTCGGAGTGGAGATAGCCAGCGGAAGAGGGGAATTGAAGGGTTGCCGTGTGTATATACAATCGCGTGGGTGTGGAGGAGAAAGCGAAATGAGACCTCCCCATGTTCCAATGGGACGAGGCCAAGCGCGATGCGACACTCCGCAAGCACGGTATCGACTTCATTGATGCAATCGGGATCTTCAACGGTCCCTGTTTGCATCTTTCCACGAGCAGTGACGACGAGCTGCGCAGAATTGCCATAGGCGACATGAACGGCACGATCACTGCCGCTGTCTACACGATGCGGGGCGACTCAACTCGTATCATCACTGCACGAAGGGCAAGACGCCATGAGCGAGAAAATTTCCGGGCCTTTCACGCTGGAGGAAGTCATTCAGATGAAAGGAAAAACTGACTGGGAGCGCCTGCGCCGAGAAGGTGACTACGAAGGCCCGCCCGACTTCGACATCGACTGGTCAAGCGCCCGCTACGTCGTGCCCGAAGCGAAGACGCCCATATCCCTGCGCGTCGACGCGGATGTGCTCGAATTCTTCCGCGCCCAGGGCAAGGGTTATCAGACGCGCATGAACGCCGTCCTGCGCGCCTATATGGAGGCGCAGCGGCAGGGGCAATCCTCTTCATCTTCGTGAAAATACCCCACGGGGTCCGGGGGTGTGAAACCCCCGGTTCTGCGGACTCAGCCGATGCTTTCGACCGTCAGTTCGCCGTTGGTATAGACGCAGATCTCTGCGGCGATCGCCATGGCCCGCCGCGCAACGGCCTCGGCATCGAGCCCGCCATCCATCAGCGCCCGCGCGGCCGCCAGTGCATACATGCCGCCTGAACCGATCGCGGCCACGTCATGTTCCGGCTCGAGCACGTCGCCCGCGCGGGTCTGGGTAGAAAGCGCTGCGCCATCGCTCAGGATCAGCATCGCCGCGGGAGTGCGCAGATACTTGTCGGTGCG
>CAYUBT010000016.1:3736-25494 GCA_964443055.1 uncultured Rubellimicrobium sp. | reverse complement strand
GGCATCATCACGTGCGGGCGCGGGGCGGAACACCTCGAACGAAAGCTGCGGCACCCGGTTGCCGAACCGGCCGAGATCGAGCGATTCGATCACCACATAGGCCGTGCCGCGAAAGGCCGGGACATTGCCCGCCCCGAGTTCGGCCTCGATCAGCGGGTCCGGCATCTGGTCTGCCGAGCCCGGATGCACCGTCATGGCCAGACTGTCGCGCGCGATCTCCACCCCGTCGGCCCAGATGCGGCCGACATGGCTGATCTCGCCCTGACAGAGCGCGATGGCGAGGCTCACGTCATAGGAATATTCCCTTGCCTCGGGGCGACGGGACGCCCCCTTGCCGCCACCCCCGCTGACGGAGACGGATTCCCGGAACGGGCTGGCCCAGATCACCTGTCCGCCCACGCGTGCTGCGCCCCAGACCCGCATCAGCGGTGCGCCCTCGCCCGTGGCGGGCAGGCGGAAACGGTCGATCCGTCCCGATTCCACCGGGGCCGAACCACGGCCCAGCAGCCGCGCGTCGATGGAACGCCCGATCACCGCCCCCGCCGCACGGCCGATGACGGCGGTCGAAACCCCCATGACCGAACCGCCGATCGCGCCTCCGACGGCCAGCCCGGCTGCCGAGAGAAGGAGTGTGGCCATGCGTTACCCTTTCGTGAATGCGAGTGGCACGAAGCCGAATGACGCCACCAGCCGCCGCGCCCATGGGGCGGACAACCTCGTCTCGACCACACCCGGCCCGCTCCAGGCATGGATGAAAAGCGCCCCCGGCGCCGAGACGAGCCCCAGATGCAGCGCAGGCCGCCCCGGCTGCATCGCGAACAGCAGGATATCTCCTGCCGCCCCGGTCCCCGGCGGCAGATGCGCGCGCAGCACCGGCAACAGATCACCCTCGCCGGGAGGGTAGGGTGGCACCGGGGCGGGCTCCGCCCCCAGGCACTCACGCCACAGCCCCCGGATCAGCCCCAGACAATCGGCCCCCGCGCCCCGGCAGGATGCCTGGTGAACGAAAGGCGTGCCGAGCCACGCCCGCGCCGCCGCCACCGGGTCCGCCCTCATCCGCGCGCGGGCCCGGCCATCAGCCAGTCCTCACCCGGCAGATTCGGGAAGCCCTGGAAGTTCAGCAGGTTGTCGAACTTCTCGCGGCAGGTCGCCGCCCGCCGGTCGCAGCCCGCCAGCAGGTGAATCCGGTCGCCCGCCACGACCGGCGCGCGCAGGGGCTCCCACAAGAGCAGCTCGCGCCTGCCGTCCGCCTGCCGGTCACGCTTGATGAGGCCGACAAGACCCTCTCCCGCCCCCGACAGCACCACGAGCCGCCCGTGCACGAACCAGCCTTCCGCGTAATCCTCGAGCCCCGGCAGGGAGAATGCCTGTCCGTCGCCGCCCGCATCCAAGGTGACCTCGACCGAAAAGCCCGGTGCCTGAAGGTCGAACCGGCAGGACGCATCGCCCAGCACCGCCGAACAGCTCCGTTGAAAGCTCCGCCCCCGCCTCTGGTTGAGCCTCTCGGTCAGCCCGCGAAGTTCCGCCTGAAAGGCCCCGCCCTCGCGCCTGATCTCGCCCAGGGTGCCGCGAAAGCGCAGGCGGCGTTCGGCGACATCGGCCCAGTTCACCAGCCACAGCCGCAATTCGGCCTCGTCAAAGCGGCCCGCCTCGATCTCTTCCTCGCGGATCGCCTCATGCGAGAGCGCGCCGAGCACTTCCGAATTGTCCACCGAAAGCCCGCTCGCACTCACCAGCGCGCGGGCCGAAAACCCGGCACCGGGCAGAAAGTCCACCCCCTCGAACCGCAAGGCCCGGTCGTGATCGGTGAAGCCCAGCACCACCCCGTCACGTCGGGCCACCGCCCAGGCGCGGCAGACGGTGGAGGCCCCGCCCGCCAGATGCGCATCGAGCCCGCTCATTGCCGGATCTCCACCACCGGCACATTCGGCACATGGCCCGCCTTGAAGGACGCGACGGAAATCTGGATGCGGTCGGTCGCAAACCGCACGGGCACGTCGAACTCGAACCCCGCCGTCACCACCGCGTCACCCTTGGGCGCGCGGGTGAGCGTGACCACGCCGGTCAGGTGATGGACGCTGAAATCCACGCCCTCCTGCAACACATCGCCCGAGACCGCGATCCTCACCGTTCCCGCCACCGGCTTCGTGATCTTGCGTATCCAGGACGACGGCCCCGAGGCGTAGCGTTTCACGAGCGGGAAGGTCATCCCGCCACCTTCGCCGATGATCTGGTCAAAGGGGGTCACCGGCGCGTTGGGCAGCGAGGATTTGCAATCGGCCCAGTCCTTCCAGCGAAAGCCGTGCAACTCGCCCCCGCGGGCCTCGAAGAAGGCGACCAGCCCGGCCACATCATCAAGCGAGCGCAGCCCCAGCCCCGCGTCGTAATGGCGGCGGGAATCGGCCCAGGGCGAATTGCGTTCCTCATGCCCGCTCATGAGTTCGACGATCTCGGTGCGCCGCTCCGGCCCGCCGAGCGAGCCGAAGGAGAGCGATGCGGGAAACCGCACATCGTGAAATGCCATCATGCGTTCCTATCGGTTGCGGTCGGCCTGCGAGATCGCGCGGGCGACCGAGGCGGCAATCTGCGCGCGGCTCTGCTCGAATCCGCGCAGGTCCGGGGTCGAGACATTGATCGTGACATTGACCGGCCTTGCGCCCGTGCCCTGTGCCTGCACCCCCAGCCGTCCGTCCGCCCCGCGCGCAAGCGGCATGATCGCCTCGGGCCCGGCCTCGCCCATGAGCCCGGTGCCGCCCTGCATCGGAAAGAGCACCGGCCCGTTCACGATGCCGCCCCGTGCGAAGGGCGTCACCGCCGAGACGAGGGCATTGACCCCGCCCGCGAGCAGCCCGCCGAAATGATCCGTCACCGGGCGCATCGCGGCATTGTAAGCCGTCTGGGCCATGGAGCGGCCAAGCCCGGCAAGCACATCCGACAGCCGCCGTCCGTCCAGCGCGAGCCCGTCGAAGGCGCGGCGCAGCCCCTGCGAGAGCCCCGTTTCAAGCGAACCCAGATCACGCACCGCGCCTTCCATCCCCCCACGCATCTCGCGCAGTCCGGTGGAAAACGCCTCCATCGCCTCCTGCATCCGCGCGAGTTCCGCCTCTGTGCTGCCGTCGATGATCTCCATCAGCCCTTCTCCCCCTCATCCGGGTGACGCCGTGCCAGCGCCTCGAAACCTGCGCGCCCCATCGGCGCACCGGCCGCCCCGACCCCCAGCATCAGCATCAGTTCTACAGGCGTCAGCGCCCAGAATTCCGCCGGGCGCAGCCCCAGCCGCCCTAGCCCCGCGCGCATCAGGACCTGCCAGTCGATCCGGCTCATGGAGGGTCCGGTGGCGCGAAGGCCCGCGCCAGCATCTCGGCCGCCGCCCGTGCCGCCGCGACCGGCCCCCCGGCGATATCGGCCGTCAGCAGGTCGCGCGCCGTCACCTCCCAGCCGCCGCCCCTGAGTCCGGCCACGACAATCGCCAGCACATCGCCGCCGGTGAACCGCCCCTCCTCGATCCGGCCCGCGAGCGCGAGGATGCCCCCATCCCCGAGCCCCGCCTCCATCTCGGCCAATGCGCCCAGGGTCAGCCGGCAGCGCCGCTCGACGCCGTCCACCACCAGCGCGACCTCTCCCGCCCAGGGGTTCATCATGGTTCCGCCGCGGCGACGAATGACAGCGCGCCTGCCGAGGCGAGAGTCATCTCCCAGGTCGCCTCGCCGTTGTAGCGGCCGGCATATTCGATGCCGGTGATCTGGAACCGGCCTTCGATCGTGCCGAACCCGGGGATGATCACCTGAAAACAGGGAATGTCGCCCGCGAAGAAGAGCTGCCGCACGCGCCCGTCGCTCGCCGCGTCGCGAAAGACGCCCGCGCCCGAGATCGCGGCCGAACGGATCCCCGCGCCCGCCAGAAGCTCGCGCCAGCCGCCAAGGCTTTCCAGACTCGTCACGTCCACGCTCTCGGCGTTGAACGAGAGCCGCGTGGCGCGCAGTCCCGCTACCGTCTCGAACAGCCCCTCGCCGTTCATGTCGATCTTGATCAGCAGATCCCTGCCGCGTTGCACCGCCATATCCGTCTCCCGCCTCAGTTGTCCTCGATGAGCGCGCGAAAACTCATCTCGATCCGTCGCTCGTCGCCCACACCCGCCCGCAACGCGCGCGCCTGCAGGAAATCGAGGAGCACGACCCGCCCGCGCTCGAGGATGAGATCGGCCCCCAGCAGCGCATCCGACACCGCCGCCGCAGCCTCTTTCGCCCGTGCGAATCCCGCGCTTTCCGTGACCAAGATCACCGTGAAATCATGCTCCGCCCCGCGCCCGCTGGCGTCCGACCTCTCGCGCACCTTCTCGGGGCCGAGCGCGACATAGAGCGGCGGCGGCAGGCCCGGCGGCAGGGCGTCATGGATCGCGCCGCCGATCAGGCCGTCCAGCACCTCATCCGCCACAAGCCGCAGGTAAACTGCCTTCTGAAGCGCCGCCGCCATGCCGTAACTCATTGCACGCCCTCCTCTTCGGCCAGGCAGGTGAGAAAGCGGCCCCGCGCGTCGCCTTCGGTCACGGCGATGATGTGGAAGAGCCGCGCCCCCTCGCGCAATCTCTGCCCCGCCACGGGCCGCGATTCCGCACCCGCAGGCGCGGCGCGGACCCGGATGCGATGTGTGACGCGCGAGAGCGCCCCCGCAGGTGCCGCCACCCCGCGCCCGGAGGTCGATGTGACCTCGGCCCAGAGGATGCCCGCCGCCTGCCACGCCACCTCATGCCCGCCCGCGCCGTCGCCCGAGCGGCTTGCTGCTTCCAGCACGAGACGGCGGTTCAGGACCGGCTCCCTCATGCGACCCCCCAGCCGCCCAGGCGCGGCATGTGCCAGCGTTCGAGCAGCGAGGAGACCCCGAACGGTGTGCAGCCTGCCGACAGCGCGACATCATGGCGGTATTCGTAGTAATGCGCGGCCAGCAGCATCACCGCCTGTTGCAGGTCATCCGGCAGATCGCCGAATGCCGCGCCCCAGCCCGCGCTGAAGTCCACGCGGTAAAGTCCCGCACCCATGACGATCGCTGGTGCATGGGCGTCGTCCTCGAGTCGCCATTCACCCGGCGCGAGCACCATTTCGCCGCCTTTGCCATCCAGCCGCGCCACCTCGACCACTGCGCCGACCGGAGCGAGGGGCAGGGCGATCATGCCGCCCCGTGCCCGCGCCCGCGCAAGGCGGAAGTCGCGCGCGATCAGCGCCTTGCCGATCCGCCCCTCGATGGCGGCCATGGCCGCGCGCAGGAATCCGGCCAGCAACCCGTCCTGCAAAGCGTCGTCGGCAAAGCCCGACCCGAGCCGCAGATGCTCTTTCAGCCGCGCCACCGGGATCGCTGCGGGTGGCACATTCGTCATCTCGACCAGCATCATCGCCCTCCGATCCTGTCCCATGCGGGGCCGGGCATGAGCCCGGCCTCCCGCCTCAGCCCACCGCGATGCGCAGCAGCTTGATCGCCGAGAAATCGGTCACGGCCCCACCCACGCGTCGCGTCGCGTAGAACAGGACATTGGGCTTGGCCGAGAACGGATCGCGCAGGATTCGCAGATCGCCGCGCTCGACGATCGTGTATCCCGAGCCGAAATCGCCGAACGCGACCGGAAAGGCGTCGGCGTCGATATCCGGCATGTCCTCGGCAAGGAGGACCGGATAGCCGAACAGGCGGGCGGGTTCTCCGGCGGCAAGCCCGTCGGACCAGAGATAGCGTCCGTCGTTGTCCTTCATCTTGCGCAGGTGACCGGCGGTCCGCGAGTTCATGACCCAGGTTGCCCTTGCGCGATAGGCGGCCCCGAGGGTGTGGACCAGATCGACCAGCGGATCGGCCGAGACGAGCGAACCGGCGGTGCCCCCGGCGATATAGCCGATATTGTTCCAGCTCCACGCCGACTCGGCGACCTTGGGAAAGTCGAGGAAGCCCCGCGGTTTGCCCGCACCGTTGCCGGTGACGAAGGCGGCCGCCTCGGCGCGGGCGAATTTCTCGCCGATCTGCCCGGCCAGCCAGCTTTCGAGATCGAAGGCGACATCGTCCAGAAGCCGCTGCGAGACCTTGGGCATGGCCGCCTGTTCGTGCAGGCCGATGGAGATCTTCTGCAGCGACCCGGTATTGGTTTCGGCCGCAGGATCGGTCTCGGTCACCCAGGTGGCGCTGAACTCGCCCTGATCGACGACGAGATCGAACGAGCCGGCGTCGATCTGCACCACGCGGGCCACCGAACGGAGCGAGACGGTCGAGCGCAGGACCGTTTCGATCCCTTCGGCCGTCTGTGGCGTGACGAGAAAGCCGCCGTCGCCGCCCCCGGCCGTGTTCAACGCCTTGCCTTCAAGCTCGAGCGTGCGAAGCCCTGTCTCGTCGCCCGAACGCAGATAGGCGTCGAAGGCCTTGCGATGCGGCGTCTCCAGTTCACCCGAGGCCGCAAGCCGGGGCCGCGCGGGTACATGAAGATGCTTGCGGTCCAGCCGCGTCATCCGTTCGTCCTGACGGCGCAGCCGGTCGCGGATGTCCTGCGCGAAGGCCCTGAATTCATCGACCAGGCCCGCCGCCCCGTCTCGGGTGTCCGCAGCACCCGTCATGGTTCCCGTCATGTCGTGGGTCATGTTCTCTCCTGTTCGTTGCTGTTTCGGCCAATGATCCCGCGCGCCTCGCGCAGGGCGCGGGCGAGCACCTGCAGCGCCGGGCCCTCGCCGGGGTCGGTCTTGGCCGCGACCCGCGCCTGCTGCAGCATCGGGAAGGTCACGAGCGACACTTCCCAAAGCTCGATCTCGTGCAGATGTCGCCGCCCCTGCGCATCACGCGTGGCCCGCTTCGTGCGGTAACCGATCGACAGGCCGTCGATGGCCCCCGCGCCGATCAGCGCCGCCGCCTCGCGACCGCGCGCAACCTCGGTCAGGATGCGGCCCCGCACCTGCAGGCCCTGTGCATCCTCGCGGATATCCTCCCAGACCCCGATCACCTCGCGCGGGTCATGCTGCCAGAGCATCCGCACCCGGCCGCCGTCCCGCGCCAGCCGTGCCAGCCCGGCCGCATAGGCACCCGGCTCGACGATGTCGCCCGCCTTGTCCGCCGCGCGGAACAGACTCGCATAGCCCGCGATCTGCGCGCCGTCCCGAAGGGCAAGCCTCCCGTCCATGCGCGCGAACTTGTATTCCAGCCCGTTCATCCTGCCCCTCCCGCTGCCAGCAGCGACTGCATCCCCTGCGCCAGCACCACTGCGGCGACGCCGTAGACCGTGACCCAGAGCCGCCGGTCGAGACGCTCGACCGCCTCCTCGATCCGCTGCAGCCGCGCGTCGATCTGCGCGAACTGCAGCGCGACCACCCGTTCCTGCGCCTCGATCTGCAGACCGGGGCTGCAGGTGAACCGCTCCCGCGCGGCCATGCCGTCAGCCATCGCAGACTTCCGCTGCAGGCAGGCCCAGCAGAAGCCGCTTCTCGGCTGCCGAAAGGAAGGTGGCCTCGCCCACCCGCTTCCAGTGCTGGTCGCGTTCGGCCGCAAGCGCGGGGATCAGGTCCGGGTCGGGGCGGATGTTGAAGCTCTCGCCGGTGAAATCCTCGAGCCAGTTGGCCAGCGCCCCGGTGACACGTGTGGCCAGCGGCAGCACGGTGAGGCGGAAGAAGGCACGGTTGGCCTCCTGATAATTGGCATAGGTCGCATCGCCCGGCACGCCGAGCATCATCGGCGGCACCCCGAAAGCGGTGGCGATCTCGCGGGCGGCGGCTTCCTTGGTGCGGTGGAACTCCATGTCCGAGGGCGAGAATCCCATCGGCTTCCAGTCGAGTCCGCCCTCCAGCAGCATCGGCCGCCCGGCGTTGCGCGCGCCCTGATGATGGGTCTCGACCTCCTCGCGCAGCCGGTCGAACTGATCGGCGCTCATCCGGCCCGCGCCATCCGATCCGCGCCATACCAGCGCGCCCGATGGCCGTGCAGCATTGTCCAGAAGTGCCTTGGACCAGCGGCTTGCCGCATTGTGGACATCGAGCGCCTGCGCCGCCGCCTGCATCGGTGACAGTCCGTAATGATCGTCCAGCGGATGGAAACTGCGGATATGGCAGACGGGTGCTGCCCCATGCCCTGCCGCAAAGCGGTGCCGCCGCCCGCCCACGGCATACTCCCAGGCGACGGGCCAGCCATCCGCGCCGGGGACGACCGACATGCGGTCCGAGCGCAGGACATGCAGTTCAAGAGGAAGGCCGTCCTCGCCCACGGCCTCGAGGTAGGCGTTGCCGGTCAGGAGAAGCTGGCCGTAAAGTGCCTCGAGCAGTTCGGCCCGCCCCTGCTGGGCATTGGGCCGCTCGAGCAGCGACAGCGCCGGATGATCCTGATAGCGACGCTCGCGGTCCTGCAGCACGAGGGGCAGGGCGGCGGCGGCCTCGGCGATCAGGCTGACGGCGCGATAGGCGACCGGGTTGCCGCAAAAGCCCGAGCGGGTGAGCGAGACCGCGTCGCGCGGGCTCCAGACCACGCGGCCGGCCCCTGACCAGGCGATAACGCGCCCTGCCGCAGACGCCTTGGCCTCCGGCACCGCCGCCCCGCGCCCGCCCTTCCTGATGAACCCCAGCATCCGCCCCCCTTCGCGTCTTGCGATCCGACGGGGGGAAGATGCGCGCGGGAGGTTGAGAAGGACTCACAGCACCGCGCGCAGCGGGCGACGCCACGCAACAGAAGGACAGCCCGCCGCGCGTCATTGCGAGCGCAAGCGAAGCAAGCCAGACTCCCCACGTTCTGGCTTGCCGCCTCGCCTGCGGCTCCTCGCAATGACGATGGGGAAGGGGGCTGCCACCCCCCGTCATTGCGAGCGTAGCGAAGCACCCTGGCTTTCCGCCGTTCTGGCTTGCCACACCGGCTCAGCCTCCCCGCAATGACGAGGGGTGGGGGCCGTCACATCACTTCCCGAGAAGACATGAACGTCACCGCGCCACACGCCCGGAGCCCTGCCGCGACCTCCCCGGTCACATTGTCAGCGGCACCCCGCCCCCATCGACAAGGATGTTCTGCCCGACGATATATCCTGCCTGCTGCGAACAGAGGAATGCCGCGACCGCGCCGAAATCACCCGCATCGCCGTCCCGTTCGGTCGGGTTGCGCGATTGCGCGCGGCGGCGCACCTCGGCCTGGGTGATCCCGTCGGCCTCGGCCCGCGCCCGGTCGAGCGCCTCGATCCGGTCGGTCGCATGGCGGCCCGGCAGGATGCTGTTGATCGTCACCCCGTGCTTTGCCACCTGCCGCGCGATCCCGGCGACCGCCCCGGTCAGCCCGGTGCGCGCCATGTTCGACAGGCCCAGTTCGGGAATGGGCGCACGTACCGAGGACGACGTGACATTCACTATCCGCCCCCAGCCGCGCCCGATCATCGCCGGCAGGCAGGCCTGGATCAGCAGAAGCGGGGTGAACATGTTCGCCGCCACCGCCGCCTCCAGATCCTCCCGGCTCCAGTCCCGCCATGACCCCGGCGGCGGCCCGCCGGCATTGGTGATGAGGATGTCCGGCTCTCCGGCCACGGCCAGGGCCGCCTGCCGGGTCTCTTCCCGCGTGATGTCGCCCGCGACAGTCAAGACCTGAACGCCATGGGCCTTGCGCAGATCCCCGGCCGTCTGTTCGAGCGCCTCCTCGCCGCGCGCGTTCAGCACGAGATCGACCCCTTCCGCCGCAAGCGCCGCCGCGATCCCGCGCCCGAGACCCCGCGACGCCGCACAGACCAGCGCGCGCTTCCCCGTCAGCCCCAGATCCATGGCCATCCCTTTCCTTCCGTCACCAGAGCACCATAATCCCTCCCGACTGCTGCCACCAGCACGGGGCAGGGTCGCGCTGCCCATGGACCCGAGACGACAATGCCCGATACCGTCAGAACCCTTTCCACCCTCGCCGCCGAGTCGTTCCGTGCCACCGGAGGCGTGGCGAGGGGAGAGGCGATGAGCTTCGCCGATGAACTGGTGATGGACGACATCTACCAGCTTGCCCCCGGCTCGCCCCGCGCAACGCTGCTGCTGGCCATCGAGGAGGATGGCGGCTTCCGCATCGCCCCCGGCAGCGAGACGGGACGGGCGGGCAACCCCGTCGTCATCGACTGCTGCGTGACATTGATGGAGCACGACGGCACGACCTGCGAGATGGTGATCCTCGTGGAGCTTGACGGCACCGATGTCGCAGCCGTCCATCTCCTGCCGCTCGCGCCGCTTCTGCCCCGCACCGACTACCGGCTCGTTGGTGTCGACAGCCGCGCGGGCACCATGCGTCTGGCGGAATCGGCCTTCGCCTCCTTCCTGCGCGGCACACAGGTCACCATGGCCTCGGGGGCCCAGGTGAAGGTCGAGGATCTGCGCCCCGGGGACATGGTCCTCACCCGGGACGACGGACCGCAACCCGTGCGCTGGATCGGCCAGACGACCCTGCGCGCAACCGGTGCCTTCGCCCCGGTGATGATCCGCAAGGGTGCGCTGAACAATGCCGAGGATCTCATGCTCTCGCCCGATCACCGTGTCTTCATCTGGCAGCGCGAGGACCGGATCGGTGCGGGCCGTTCGGAGGTGCTGGTCAAGGTGCGCCACCTGGTGAACGGTCGCGATGTCGTGCAGCTCGACGGTGGCTTCGTGGATTATTTCCAGATTCTTTTCGACGCCCACCAGATCATCTATGCCGAGGGGATCGCCACCGAATCCCTCTATGCCGGCCCCGGTGCCCGTGCCGCCCTGCCGGGCGACCTGGCCGCCACCCGCCACAGCGGCGCTCGCCACCTGACCTATGAGGTGCAGGAGACCCTTCTGCCCAGCGGCGATGCCGTCGGCCTACTCCGTCGCGCCAGCGGGGCCTGACCCCGGCAGCCGACAGGTTGCCTCGCCCGCGGATCACAATGACGGGGCCGGCTGCCTCTCATGGCACCGGCGGCGGTTCCGGTTGCAGCCACCGGCGCCCGTCAGGGGTCAGCAGTGCGACGCGCCCCTCCTCGATCACCGCAGCCGAGACCGGGCCGCCCCAGGCCGCGCCCGAATCCATGTTGAGCCGGTTGGGATAGAGCGTCACCCGTTCCACCGGCGTATGCCCGTGGACGACCAGCGCGCCGTGATCTTCGGTCGAGGTGAGGAATTCGTCGCGAATCCAGATCAGGTCCCGCGGTGCCTGCGCATCGAGGGCCACGCCGGGGCGGATGCCGGCATGGGCGAAGATCAGGCCGGGCAGGACATACGAGCGGGGCAGGGCGGAAAGAAACCGGCGATGGGAATCCGGCACGCGGGCCAGCAGTTCGGCGCGAATCGAGTCGTTGTCGCCCGGGGACACGCCATAGCTGTCCAGCGTCGCCTGTCCGCCGATCCTCGGGTTCAGCCAGTGGCGGACATCGGGGGCGTCGTCGCCTCCGTCCAGCAGCGCGGCGAAGAGATCGTCATGATTGCCCCGCAAGGTGATCCAGTTGTCGCCCTCGGCGGGGCCACGCCGCAGATATTCGATGACCTCGGCGCTTTCCGGCCCCCGGTCGATCAGGTCGCCCAGATGCACGACCGGGGCGGCCATGTCGCCCGTGCGGCGCCGGTCGGTCGCGATCAGCGCATGCGCCGTCGCCAGTGAATCGAGATGGCCGTGAATATCGCCGATCGCATAGACCCGCATCACCCGCTCCTGCCCGTTGCGGACAGCGGACGTTAGCGCAAACAGCCCGGATGGTCCAGAGTCCGGCGGCTACGGGCAGGGCTGCTACCCCGTCCTTGCGAGCGTCAGTGAGGCAACTCGGTCTTGCTGCTGCTGGCTTGCCGCGTCGCCTGCGGCTCCTCGCAATGACGGGATTCGCGGGACTCCTGCGGACTCAATGCCCGGCATGCCCGCACCGCCGCCGGTTCGAGGTTACCGCATCATTTCAGGAGGATGGTCTGAACGTCACCGCAACCCGGATTCGGAGCCCAGGGAAAACGGGGGGCACAGGCCCCCCGTTCCGGTCGGCTATGGCAGCGGCCGGCCCGCGCTGCATGTCTTCAGCGGGCCAGGAGCCGCGCCTCGTGCTTCTTCAGCGTCTTGCGCGCCGCCTGGTAGCCCTCGCGGCCCTCGCGTGTTTTCAGCTCGGGGAAGAGTTCGAAAATCTCGCTCCTCTGGGCATTGCCGACCCCCTTGAGGCTCCAGTCTCCGGGCTGGAAGCTCTCGCTCCAGGCACCGTTCGAGAGCACGACCTCGTGACGGTCGAACATGAAATGCACATAGGTGGTCGAGAGCACGTCGACCTGCCCGATCCCCGGCGCGCCGGTCAGATGCTTGGCGGCGGCGAGAACCTCGCTCTCCTCGAAATAGAGCTGCGTGCGCTCGTTCGAGACCAGCATCCGGTGGTTCGGTGACACCATCATGTCGCGTTCGGGAAGCCCGTTGCCCAGGGCACCCGCGCGGATCATCACCGGCCGCAGATGCGGGGCCGCAATCATGGCCTTGCCGGCCATTTCCTTGTGCCCGACCCAGCGGATTTCCTGAATGCCGTTGTCACGGGTGATGATCCGGTCGCCGACCTTCAACTCCTCGACCGCGCGTTCGCCGCGCGGCGTGGCGATCATCGTGCCCGGTGTGAAGCAGGGGATGATGTTCTCGATTTCGACGAAGGTCATGTAGGACCCGTCGCCGAACCAGACGATCCCGTCCTCCATGTCGTCGCTGGTATATTCGATCCGGTCGAAATCCACGTCGCGCAGGTCGAGCGTGTCCCAGTCGTCGCCTGTCGAGCCGCCGTCGACATGGCTGCCCGCCGTGCCGCCGATGATCACGTCGCGGTCAGCACCACCGAAGACGGTGTTGACGCCGTCGCCCAGATGGATCGTGTCGTTGCCATCGCCGCCGAAGACGGTGTTGTCGCCTGATCCGGTGTGGATGACGTCGTCACCGGCATCACCGAAGATCGTGTCGTCGCCCTTGCCGCCGTAGAGGATGTCGTCGCCGTCGCCGCCGAAGAGCGTGTCATTGCCCGATCCGCCATGGATCGTGTCGTTGCCGTCTCCGCCGAAGATGACGTCGTCGCCCTTGCCGCCATGGAGGAAATCGTCCCCGTCGTCGCCAAAGATCGTGTCGTCGCCCGATCCGCCATGGATCCAGTCGTCACCATCGCCGCCGATCAGCGTGTCGTCGCCGGTCGCGCCGTGAATCGTATCGTCGCCCGAACCCGCGTCGACATAGTTGTTGCCGGTGCCGGCATAGATCGTGTCGTTGCCCTCGCCGGCAAAGATCGTGTCGTTGCCGCCATAGCCCATGATCAGGTCGTCATTGCCCGAATGGCCCGGCAGGATCGCGTCATTGCCATCGACCATGTCGCCATCGGGATCGCCGGTATAGTTCACGTCGATGATGTCGTCGCCATCGGTGCCTTCAACCGTGCCGTCCGGGCCGCCCGGATAACCGTCGCGGTGCAGGAACTCCTCGATATTCTCGAAGTAGATCGTCTCGCCGGTAGGATTGTCGTCCTCGTCCAGCAGCGTGACGGACCCGTCCCAGCCATTGCCGTCGCTGTCGGGCGTCAGCCCGTCGATCCGGTAGTTGTCGAGATGGCGCAGGTCCAGCGTGTCATGGTCATGCCCGCCGTCGCCGCCGAAGACGAAATCGCCCGGCTGAGGGATGAACAGATCTGCGTCATCCTCGCCATAGAGAAGATTCGTGCCGCTTCCGCCCACGAGCGTGTCGTTGCCGTCGCCGCCGCGCAGGATGTTGTCGCCATCGCCGCCATCGAGGTAGTCGTCGCCCTCGCCACCGTCGAGCTTGTCGTTCCCGTCGCCACCATAGAGGGTGTCGTTGCCCTCGTTGCCGTAGATGTCGTCGTCACCCGGGCCGCCATGGACCACGTCGTCGCCGGGACCGGCGTAGATCTCGTCGTTGCCCTCGCCGCCATAGACCGTGTCATCACCGTCGCCGCTGACGATCAGGTCGTCGCCCTTGCCGCCGTGGATGATGTCATTGCCTTCCTGGCCCCAGAGCGTGTCGTCGCCGTCGCCTCCGTAGATCGTGTCGTCGCCCTCGCCGCCCTTGATCCAGTCGTCGCCGTCTCCGCCGAAGATCAGGTCATCGCCGTCTCCGCCGAAGATCAGATCGTCGCCCGGGGTGCCCTGGATCGTGTCGTCGCCAGCAGTCCCGTGGATTGGGTTCAGGTCGTTGTCTTGCGTGCCCGACATCGTCATCTCCTTGCCCCGTCAGGGGGTTGGCGCATCGCGCCAACACATGATCACTCACGCCATCCCGAGATGACGTTCCGGCCGGACGTGGCCATGGGCCCCGCCCCACCATTTCTGCCGTACGGACTGGCAGCCGCTTTCAGACATGCTTCGGCGGAACGCTCCGCCAGGCCGCCCCATCGGCCATGCCCCGGAAGGCGTCACATGGATAGCGCCCGCGATCTTTCAAAAAAAGAGAAAACTGTCGCGTATTTCATGACATGACGCCCACCGTCTCGCCGGGCGGCCGGAATGTGGCATCGGGTGGGCGGAAGGTCCAGCCGGATGTTTCTGGATATGCACCTGTTTCGTGCGTCATTTCGTGGGAACGTCGGAAAAATGCCCCGATTCCGCCGGTTTTTGCGTCAGTCTCGCAATTGACTGTTTCCAGGACGGCAACCATGCCCGTTGCGTGACGCTGCAAGATCGTTGCCTTGCCTGCGCCACGGCGCTGCCTCGACTTTGCCGTGATCGTGCCTGGTTCGTTGATGGTGCAGAACCAATCCGGCCTTTTTGGCATCACTGGCGACGGCGTCCGTCGATCCGGCGCGAATCACCTCTGCACGCGGGATCGAATCAGAAAAGAGTTAAAACGGAGTTTCGCCCCGCAGCAAAGCGTCGCAGCCGGTGCGGGCGTGACGGCAGGTGGGGACTGGGTTGCTTCGCTGTCGCTCGCAATGACGAAAGGCGTGACCGACGACGAAGGGGGCGACCACTCCGGAGCCCGTCTGCCGCCCCGCCCGCCTTGCCTGCGCATCCCCGGGGCGGTAGGTCGGGCCCATGTCCGAGGATCTCCCCACCCCCACCCGGCCGCTGCGCATCGGTACGCGCGGATCGCCGCTGGCGCTTGCGCAGGCGCATGAGACGCGCGACAGGCTCATGGCTGCCTTCGACCTGCCGCAGGCCGCCTTCGAGATTGCCGTCATCAAGGTCACGGGCGACATGGTGCAGGACCGGCCGCTGGGCGAACTGGGCGGAAAGGGTCTGTTCACGCGCGAGATCGAGGAGGCGCTGCTGGACGGCTCGATCGACATTGCCGTCCATTCGATGAAGGACATGCCGGTCGAACAGCCCGGGGGGCTGGTGCTCGACTGCCATCTGCCGCGCGAGGATGTGCGCGACGGCTTTGTCTCGCTCCGTCATTCCCGCCTTGCCGATCTGCCCCGGGGGGCGGTCGTCGGCACCTCGTCGCTGCGCCGTCGCGCGCAGCTTCTGGCGGCACGGCCCGATCTGAGGATCGTCGAGTTCCGCGGCAATGTGCAGACCCGTCTGCGCAAGCTGGAGGAGGGGGTGGCCGAGGCCACATTGCTGGCCATGGCCGGACTCAACCGGTTGGGCCGCGCCGATGTGGTGCGCGAGGCCATCGCGCCCGAAGTGCTTCTGCCCGCCGTCGCCCAGGGGGCCATCGGGGTCGAGCGGCGTGAGGGGGATGCGCGCGTGGCAGCCATGCTCGCGGCGATCCATGACCGAGAAACGGGGGAGCGGCTGGCGGCCGAGCGGGCTTTTCTCGAACGGCTCGACGGCTCGTGCCAGACGCCCATTGCGGCACTGGCCGGGCATGTCGAGGGTGGCCTGCGCCTGCGTGGCCAGATCCTGCGCACGGACGGTTCGGAATCCCATGCGGGTGAGATGACCGGCCCGGTCGCCGAGGCCGGGGCCATGGGACGGGCGCTGGCCGAAGAGTTGCTGTCGCGCGCGGGGCGGGGGTTCTTCTGACGGGATCCCCTGCCGTCACGCGCCCCAGTCGATGCCTGCCTCGCCCCGACCCTCAAGCCAGCGGTTCACGGCCGAGAAGGGCCGCGAGCCCAGAAACCCCCGCCGGGCGGAAAGGGGCGAAGGATGCGCCGTCGCGATCACCAGATGATCGGGGTTCTGCAACAGGCCGCGAAAGCCCTGCGCATGAGCGCCCCAGAGCAGGAAGGCGCGCGGTTCGGGATCGAGCCGGGCGAATACCTCCTCGACCAGCCGCCCCCAGCCAAGCCCTGCATGCCCTCCCGCGCATCCCTGCGGCACGGAAAGCGCCGTGTTGAGCAGCAGCACCCCCTGACGCGCCCAGCCCTCGAGGCCCGTGTCACCGCGGGTGACGCCCAGATCATCGCGCAACTCGCGCAGGATATTGCCGAGCGAGGCGAGATTGCCGCCAAAACCCCGGGCGATGGAGAAGGCGAGCCCGTCGGCCTTGCCCTCGGTGTGGTAGGGGTCTTGCCCGAGGATCACCACGCGCACCCGTTCCGGCGGGCAGAGGGCGAGGGCCCGAAAGCGCAGGGGTCCGGGCGGCAGGACCGGCGCGGCCTCCTCCGCCAGCGCATGGGCGATGCCGGGCCATTCGCGCGTCCAGAAGGGCAGGTCTTCCCAGCCCGCAGGCGGGGCGGCGGTCACGCGCCTTGCAGCGGACTCGCCGCCGCGAGCCGTTCGACGGTCTCCCGCGCTGCACCCGAATCAATGCTCGCGCGCGCCTGCGCCACGCCCTCGCGCAGATCGCGCGCGCGGCCGCTGATGACCAGCGCTGCGGCAGCGTTGAACAGCACCGCGTCGCGATAGGCGCTTTCCTCGCCCGCCAGCAGCGCCCTCAGGGCGGTGGCGTTCTCCTGCGGGGTGCCGCCGAGGATCGCCTCGAACGGATGGGCGGGCAGGCCCGCCTCCTCGGGGTGGACCTCGTATTCACGCACCGTCCCGTCCTTGAGTTCGGCGACATGGGTCGGCCCGGCAATGGAGAGTTCATCCGTGCCGTCGCTGCCATGGACCAGCCAGGCACGCATCGTGCCGAGCGCGGCCAGTGTCTCGGCCATCGGCCGGATGATGTCGCGGGAAAAGGCCCCGGTGAGCTGGTATTTCACACCCGCCGGATTGGTCAGCGGCCCGAGGATGTTGAAGATCGTCCGTGTCCCCAGTTCGGTGCGCGCGGGCATCACGTGTTTCATCGCCGGATGGTGCATCGGCGCCATCATGAAGCCGATCCCGGCTTCCTCCAGCGCGCGCTCCACCACCTCCGGCCCGACCATCACGTCGATGCCCAGTTGCCCCAGCGCATCCGCCGCGCCCGATTTCGACGACAGGTTGCGGTTGCCGTGTTTGGCGACCGGCACGCCGGCACCCGCGACGACGAAGGCGGCGGCGGTCGAGATGTTCAGCGTCCCCTTGCCGTCGCCCCCGGTGCCGACGATGTCGATGGACCCCTCGGGGGCCCGCACCGCATGGCAGCGCGCGCGCATGACGCGGGCGGCGGCGGCATATTCCTCGACTGTCTCGCCACGTGTGCGCAGGGTCATGAGAAAGCCGCCCACCTGCGACGGCGTCGCATCGCCATCGAACAGGATGTCGAAGGCGGCCTCGGCCTCGGCGCGTGTGAGCGGTCCGGCAACGGCGGCGGCGATCAGCGGTTTCAGCGCCTCGCTCATGCGGCCTGCCCCTCGGGGGCGCTCTCGGGCAGGAGCGAGAGGAAATTGTCCAGAAGCTGATGCCCGTGTTCGGTGGCGATGCTCTCGGGGTGGAACTGCACGCCCTCGACGGGATGATCGCGGTGGCGCAGGCCCATGATCGTGCCATCGGCAAGTGTGGCCGTCACCTCGAGACAATCCGGCAGCCCCTCGCGCGCGACGATCAGGGAATGATAGCGCGTCGCCATGAAGGGGGCCGGGAGTCCGGCAAATATGCCGGTTCCCCGGTGATGGATCGCGCTCACCTTGCCATGCACGATCTCGTGGCAGCGGGTCACCTTGCCGCCGAAGGCCTGGCCGATGGCCTGATGGCCGAGACAGACGCCCAGAAGCGGCACGCCCGCGCGCGCGGCGGCCGGGATCAGGTCGAGGCAGATCCCGGCCTCGTTCGGCGTGCAGGGGCCGGGCGAGAGCACGATGCCGGCGGGGCGCAGCGCGAGCGCCTCATCCACGTCCAGCGCGTCGTTGCGGTGGACGGCAACCTCACGCCCCAGTTCACGAAAGTAATGGACGAGGTTCCAGGTGAAACTGTCGTAATTGTCGATTAGCAGGAGCATTCACATGCGCCCCCCGGCGCAGGATGGATTCGGGGATGGAGCCGGAACGGCGCCGAATGTATAGTCGCCAGTGATGGGCCTCGCGCCGGGGGGCGTCAAGATCCGCCGGGCATGGCCGGAACTGCAGGTGCAGGCGGATGGGCGGATGATGCGTGGATTGATCCTCGGGGCGGCGTCGGGGCTGGCTCTTTCGGCCCTCGCGCTGGGGGGGCTGTCGCTGATTGCGGAACAACCGGCAGGCAACCGCCCGCCCGAAGCGCCCACGACCGATGCCCCCGCGACCGAGCGGCCCCCGGGCGAAGCCGATGTCTCGACCGGCAGGCCGCTGGCCGAGGAGGCGGGCCCGCAGTCGATGGAACCCGCGCCGGGGCTCGCCCCGCCCGAGGAGAGCGGTGCGCCCCGGGCCGACACCGCGTCCGCCGCCCAGCCCGATATCGCCTCGCCCGGAGACGCGCTGCCCGTGCCCGCGCCTGTTGCCGAGGGGCCGTCGAGGGAACGCCCACCCGAGGAGCGGGTCACGCTTGCTCCGCAGAGTCCGGCACTGCGCCCGCCCGTGGCCGAGGCCCTGCCGCAGGCCGCCCCGGCCGTGCCGCCGCCGCGCGGGACACCGGCCGGGCCACCCGAGATGGATGCGCCGGACGAGGAAGATGCGGCCGCCGTGACGGCCATGACGGCGGCGGAGGATGCGCCCCTGCCCTCAGGCATGCCCGCGACGCCCGAGGCGGCCATGGCCGCGCCGGATCTGCCGGACTCGCCCGACGCGGTGCCTCCGGCCCAGCCCGATGCGGCGCTCGACCTCGCCGCGCTCGCACAGCCGGATGACGGCGCACCTCCGGTCGTTGCAGGTGACGGGGACATTCCAACGCCCGGCATGCAGGTTCCGCTTGCTCCCGCCACCGCCCCCGATGATGCGCCCGACGATACGCCCGGGGTCACGGAGGCGCATGAGGGCCCCACGCCACTCATCTCGCTTCAGGGCGAGATGCCGCGTCTGCCCGGAGGCGACTCGGGCGTCCTGATCCGTCGCCCTGGCGGCGATGACCCGGTGCGTGAGGCGGAGGACGAGAGCGCCGCGCCCGCGCTGCCGCCGATCTGGCAGGCAGCAACGGATTTTCAGAACACCGCCGGCCTGCCGCCCGTGGCGATCGTCCTCATCGACGACGGCAGCCTGCCCATGGCCGTGCAGATCGTGACGTCGCTGGATCTGCCGGTGACCATCGCGCTCGACCCCACCAGACCGGAGGCGGCCGAGGCGGGTTCGGCCTATCATGCGGCCGGGATCGAGGTTGCAGCTCTGGCCGCACTGCCGGACGGTGCTTCGGCCACCGATGCCGTGGTGGCGCTGCAGGCGAGTTTCGCGACCCTGCCGGAGGCGGTGGCGCTGGTCGATGCGAATGGCACGGTCGCGGCCTCGCGCGATCTGGCGCAGGCGAGCGTCGGCTGGCTTGGTGCAGAAGGGCGCGGTCTGGCCTGGCTTGCCTCGGGGGCCGATCAGGCGCAGCGCGTGGCGGAAGCCGCCGATCTGCCCGCCCGAGCGATCCTGCGCGATCTGGACGGGAACGGGCAGGAGGAGGCGGTGATCCGCCGCTTTCTCGACAACGCGCCGATGCGGGCGCGGCAGGACGGGGCGGCGGTGCTGCTGGCGCGGCTCAGGCCCGAGACAGTGAACGCGCTCTCGCTCTGGTCGGCCACGGCGCGGGCGGCGAGTGTGACGCTCGCACCACTGTCGGTCGCGCTCACCGAAGGGAGGGAACCGCCCCCGGGAGAATAGGGCGAGCGCCGGAGTCCCGCTGCCGCTCCGATCAGCCGGCGCGGCGTGCCGGATGGAAACGGCTGTCTTCTGCCAGTTCGAACCGGCCCACGCCCGCGCGCAGGATGCGGCCGTCGCGCAGGAGCGTGCCGAAGCCGCGCAGCGTATCCTCGCGCGTCGTCTCGGGCGCGATCTGCGTGACCTTCTTCATGATCTGCGGGCGTGAGAAACTGCCGGCACCCTCGACATAGGCGGTATAGGCGGCGGCGGCCTCGAGCATGTCCTGCAGCCCGCGCGCGCCCATCTGTTCGGCAAATTCGGCAAAATTCGCGGGGGCAGGTGCGGGGGCATCGGTATTGGGCTGTGGCGTCGCGGCCCGTTCCGGGCGCGGTTCGTCAGCGGCGAGCGTCACGCGTCGCGGGCGCACGGGCCCGGAAGGATCGGGCCGCTCCTCCTGCGGCAGGTCGATTCGCTGGGCCGCGACAAGGCGCAGCGGCGCGACCGGGGGCCGTTCGCTCGCATGGGCGGCGTGGGGCCTGCGCGGGCGGATGACCTGCTGCAGGTCGTCGCGGAAGGCGTTTTCGGTGCTCCCGCCCGCACCGGCCTCGCCGCCGAGCAGGCGGTCGGCCTCGGTTGCGGCGACGGCGGCCTTGAGGCTGGTCAGGGCCTCGCGGCGGCCGCGCGCGGCGGGGCTGGCGAGATCTTCCTCTGTGCGCTCCAGAAGCCGCGAGATCGCTTCCTCGTCGGGCCCCGCATCGTGGCGGGCGACGCCTTCGGGGACTTCCACGGCTGCGGGTTCTGTTTCGAGCGCCGTTTTGGGTTCGGCCATCTGTTCCGGTGTCTCGTCCGGTGCCTCGTCAAGGGCCGGTGCGGACGATTCGTCCGCATCGACGGGCTCCTCGTGGATGGGGCCGTCGCTTTCGTCTCCCTCGAGGCTTGCGGCGAGATCCGCGAGGAACTCGTCCTCCTCCGCCTCCGCGCTTTCGTCCTCGCTGCGGATCGGCTCTTCGGCGGCGGTCGCGCCAAGCCCGGCGATGAAGTTGTCGATGTCGAAACCGGCAGCGGCGGTGGCGGCATCGCCGCTCACCTTGACCGCGAGTCCGTCGCCCGCGCGGGGCGGCTGCGCCGGTTCTCCGGGGGGCCCGTCCGCCGTTTCGGCCTGGAGCGCGGCGAGTTCGGCCTGCAGTTCGGCCTCGTCCTCGGCCGAGAGGTCGCTGACGACCACTTCGCCCGCGGCCATGTCGGCCGCCTCCGCGATGTCGTCCCCGTCGACATCCTCGCCTTCGGCGGGCGGTGCCGGTTCGCCTGCCGGTTCGTCTTCCGGTTCAGGGGCAGGTTCCGCCGCGGATGCGTCGTCCTCGAACACGGGTGCAGTCGCATGCCCGGCGCGGTCCTCGTCTTCCGCCTCAGGCCCGGTCTCCGGCGTGTCTTCCGCGACCGCATCCTCGATTACATCTTCCGCGCTGCCGTCGGTATCGGCAGCCGGAACAATCTCCCCCGCCTCCGGGATCGTCCCGCCAGCGGGGATTCCGAACGGTTCGTCCTCGCCCTCGCCCGCATCGAGCGCGGAGGGCTGGCGGCCGACCACGGCGCGGATTCGGTCGAGCCGCGCGGCAATGGAATCGGAGGCGGGCGGGTGGGGAATCGCGGTTTCGGCCAGCGCCGCCTCGGGGGCGACGAGGGGGCCGGGCATCGGCATCGTGGCTGCGGAAACGGTGGTGGTCATCGTCTCTGCCGCCGCGATCACTGTTGCGGCCTCTGCGACGGTCTCTGTCGCCACAGCCTCTTCCTCGCTTGGCCGGGCGGTCAGGACGATTCCGGTCCCCTCGCGCCGCGCCTCGAC
>CAYUBT010000016.1:0-3636 GCA_964443055.1 uncultured Rubellimicrobium sp. | reverse complement strand
CCTCGCTTGGCCGGGCGGTCAGGACGATTCCGGTCCCCTCGCGCCGCGCCTCGACCCGGCGGGCAATCTCGCGTTCGGCGATCCGGGCGAGCATCTCGGCGTCGGGCACGGGCGGCACCGCGCCGAAATAGCGGTCATCGGCGGCGAGGTCGCGGAAATATTCCGCAATCGCCGTCATCGTCCCGAAGGAATCCTCGAACCCTTCCAGAGTGCATGAGAATGTCCCATAGGAGACTGTCAGAACCTTCCGGGAACCCACCATATCCATGTCGTCCTGTATCCGCTTGTGCTGTCCGCCAGCCCTTCACCGGCTGATCCGGTCCGGTATCGTTGACAAACTGGAACGAAAGAACGCTGCGCGCGGTATCATTTCAGGGCAGTTTCAAGGCATTCATGCCAGAATACGACCGATTCGCGCCATAATCCATGATCGTTGACGAAACCCGTGCCGTCACTCTCGTTGGCGGCGGGCCGCTGGAGCCCGATGACCTCGCCCTTGCGCTGGCTCTCGCGCCGGTCGCGGTGGCGCTGGACAAAGGGGCCGACGCCTGCCTCGCTGCCGGAATCACGCCGCGTGCGGTGATCGGCGATCTCGATTCCCTGTCGGACAGGGCCCGCGCTGCCTTTGCCGACCGTCTCCACCACGTCGACGAGCAGGTGACAACCGATTTCGACAAGGGAATGCGGCATGTGGCTGCGCCGCTCGTCATCGGGGCGGGTCTGATGGCGGGCCGGATGGATCACACGCTTGCGGCGCTCTCCACGCTGATGCGGCATGCGGACCGACCCTGTCTGCTTCTGGGGCCGCAGTCACTGGTGTTCCACTGCCCGCCGCGCCTGACGCTTGATCTGCCCGGGGGCATGCCGGTCTCGCTCTATCCGCTCGCGCCGGGGCGGGTGGAGTCGCGCGGGCTCGTCTGGCCGACCGGGGGCCTGCTGTTCGAGGCGGGCGGGCGGCTGGGCACCTCGAATGCGGCCACGGGCGGCGCGGCGGTGCTGGCCCCCGGGGGGCGCGGGATGCTCGTCATCCTGCCGCGCGCCGCGCTCGCGGTGGCTGCGGGCGCCCTCGGGGCTGCGCCGTGCTGGCCGCCCGTGCCTCGCGGTGGATGATGTAGAGGCCCGAGCCGATCACCACCACGATCCCCGCCCAGGCCACGACATTGGGGAAATCCTGCCAGATGAGCCAGCCGAACAGGACCGCGCTGATCAGTTCGAAATAGTGGAGAGGCGCGAGCAACGTCACAGGCGCATGGCTGAAGGCATAGGTCATCATCATGTGGCTGACCGTGGCGGCCAGCCCCACGCCCGCAAGCCACAGCCATTCCGGCCCGACCGGCAGGGAGGGTGCGAAGACCCCGTGACCGATGAGCGCAAGCGGGACGATGCACATGAGCGCGGCCATCCACGAGGTCTGGAAATGCATCGCCACCGGGTGCAGCCCGTCCGAGAGCCTGCGCGTCACCAGCATGTAGGCAGCGAAGGCCGCCGCCGTCCCGAGAGGCCAGAGCGCGGCCGCGCCGAAACGCTGGAATGACGGCTGGATCACGAGAAGCACCCCGGCGAAGCCGATGATACTTGCGATGAGCCGTCTTGGCCCGACAGGTTCGTGCATGACGAAGCGGCCCCAGAGCAGCACGATGAAGGGCTCGACGAAGGCGATGGCCAGCGCGTCGGCGATGGGCATGACCTGCACCGCCGAGACGAAGGTGAAGGTCGAGGCCGAGACGCAGGCTGCGCGCAGGAGCAGAAGCGGCAGCATCCTGCGCGGGACCGAGAGACCGATCCGCATGATGGCAATGACCGGCAGCAGAAGGATGGTTTGCACGATGAACCGCGCCGCCGTGACCTCGCCCACCGAGATCGTGGCCACGGCGAGCTTGGAGAAGACGTCGATCAGTGGTGCGGTGACGCAGAAACCCAGCATCATCGCCATGCCGAGGACCGGCCTGTCGTGACGGACCGGCAGCGGTGCGATCGGCATGCTCATGGCGATGACATCATGACGGGCACTCCGGCCAGGGGGCCGCCGTCAGGGGTCAGGCGGGCAGTTGCCCCACTTCAGCAATTCGGCACGTTGACGGCAAGGCCACCGAGTGAAGTTTCCTTGTATTTGTGGCTCATATCCTCACCGGTCTGGCGCATCGTCTCGATACAGGCGTCGAGCGGCACCAGATGCGTGCCGTCGCCGCGCAGCGCGAGCGAGGCGGCCGAGACCGCCTTGATCGTGCCGAGCCCGTTTCGCTCGATACAGGGCACCTGCACGAGGCCCCGGATCGGGTCGCAGGTCATGCCCAGGTGATGCTCCAGTGCGATCTCGGCCGCATTCTCGATCTGTTCGGGCGTGCCGCCCAGCACCGCGCAGAGTCCGGCTGCCGCCATGGCCGAGGCGGAACCGACTTCGGCCTGGCAGCCGGCCTCGGCACCCGAGATCGAGGCGTTGTATTTGATCAGCCCGCCGATGGCTGCTGCGGTCAGAAGAAACTCGCCCACCCGCGACGGCTGCGCGCCGGGCACATGATCAAGCCAGTAGCGGATCGTTGCCGGGATCACGCCCGCCGCGCCATTCGTGGGCGCGGTGACGACCTGGCCGCCATTGGCGTTCTCCTCGTTCACGGCCATCGCATAGGTGCTCATCCAGTCGTTGACCGTATGGGGCGGGGTGACGTTGAGCCCGCGTTCCGCCAGAAGCCGCTGGTGGATGTCATGCGCGCGCCGCTTCACGCCCAGTCCGCCGGGCAACACGCCGCCCACGGCAAGGCCGCGGTCGATACAGTCGTTCATCACCTGCCAGATGCGGGCCATGCCTCTGTCGAGCTCGGCGCCGCTCATCCGCGTCAGCTCGTTGGCGCGTTTCATCTGCGCGATGCCGAGCCCGCTTTCCTTCGCCATCTCGAGCATCTGGGCCGCGGATTTGAACGGCCAGGGGACGGGCGCGCCCTCGTCCTTGTCGGCCCCGGCCTCGAGTTCGGCGGCGGTCAGCACGAAGCCCCCGCCGATCGAGTAATAGGTCTCTTCGGTGATGATGTCGCCCTGGCTGTCCAGCCCGCGCAGGATCATGCCGTTGGCATGGCCGGGCAGCGAGGGGCCGCGATCGAAGATCAGGTCGGTCTTCGGATCGAAGGCCAGTTCCGGCAGGCCGGGCGGCGCGACGCGGCCGGTGGCGCCGATCTCGGCCAGGGCCTTCTCGGCCTTCCCGGCGTCGTAGTCGTCGGGCATGAATCCGGCGAGGCCGAGAATCACCGCACGGTCGGTGGCATGGCCGATGCCGGTGAAGGCAAGCGAGCCGTGCAATGTGGCGCGCAGCCCCGCAACCTCGAAGGGCTGGGCGCGCAGATGGTCAAGAAACCGCGCCGCCGCGACCATCGGTCCGATCGTATGGGAGGACGAGGGGCCGATCCCCACCTTGAACATGTCGAAGACCGACAGGAACATGACGAACCTCTCTTGCGCTGCCTGACAGGGCTATGCGGGTATTGCGGCAATTTCGACAGGGCAAATGCGACATTGCCGGGCCATAGCCGTCCTGTAGACCGGGACGGAGGAAAACGCCATGGGGGCACCCCCTATCCTCTCGTCATCGCGAGGAGGCGCAGCCGGTGCGGCAAGCCAGATCGCGTGAGGACCGGGTTGCTTCGC
>CAYUBT010000015.1:0-26151 GCA_964443055.1 uncultured Rubellimicrobium sp. | reverse complement strand
GGGAAGTTGCCGTTCTCGGAAAGGATGGTCTTTCGCCCCTCCTGTCGCTTCAGCGCACCCATCAAGAGCTTGTAGAGGTTCACCGAGGTCGAATCGCAGGAGATGACCTCGTCGGCATCGGCCCCGATCAGCCGCGAGATCGCCGCCCCCACACGCTGCGGCGCGTGATACCAGTCGGCGTCGTTCCAGGAGCGGATGAGCCCGCTGCCCCATTCCTCCTGCACCGCGCGATCAAGGCGGGCCACCACGCGGCGGGGCAAGGCACCAAGGGAATTGCCGTCGAGATAGATCACCCCTTCGGGCAGGGCAAATTCCTCGCGCTTGCCTGCCAGCGGATCGGCCCGGTCCATCGCCTCGCAATCGGCGCGGGTCAGTGCGGCTGCGGTCATGTCATGCTCCCCGGGATCATCTGCCACGAGAGCATGACACTGCCGCAGGAACGGAGACAAGCCCCGGAAGCGCCTCTAGCGCCAGTAGCCGTTGGCCGCCGCCACGGTGGCGAAATTGGTGGCCACCACCTGGCTCACCGCAATGAGCGAATCGGCGTCATCGGCATAGTCGGGGCGCAGTTTGTCGCGCATCGCCGCATCGGGCTGCGTGAGCTTGATCGCCACACGCGACATCTTCACCGCAAGGTCATAGCCTTCCTGCGGCGTACTGGTGATGAGGCTGGGAAGCCACTGGTCGGCCATATCTCTCTCCTCCGGGGTCCGTATGCCGCCCAAAGGTGCACCAGTGATACATCAATGACAACCGGGTTCGACTCGCCGACAGGGAGCACTCGGGGCGACGCCTCCACTCAGGCCAGTTCCCGCGCAAGCTCCCGCAGGCGGCGCAGGCGGGCCGAGGGGATATTCCGCACCGGCAGCGCGGTGAAGACATGAATCGTGTCGAGATCATGGTCGATCACCGCATGATCCCCGACCCAGCCCCCCATGGCGAGATAGGAGCGCAGGAGCGGCGGCAGCGCAGCCGGGTCGCCCTCACCGTCCGATATCTGAGCGAACCGGCAGGTCTCGACGCCTGCATGGAGCCCGGGCAGCCGGGCCTCGGGGCCGAGGTGATGGCGGGCCAGCCAGGCCAGCGCGCCCGCATGGCGCAGGGGGTCGGCTCCGGTGAAGGACGAACAGCCGAACAGCATCCCGATTCCCTGCGCCTCGACGAACTGCGCCAGTGCCGCCCAGGCGAGACGCAGCGCATCCCCCGGGGCAGCCCCGGGACGCAGGCAGAAGCGGCCGACCTCGGCCAGGGGCATGTCGATACCGACGAGCGGCGCGAGGTCGTATCGCCGGGCGGAATAGCTGCGGGCAAGCTCTGCACCGCCCGCGAGCGGCAGGATGCGGCAGCAGGCGAGAAGCCGTCCGTCCCCGTCCTCGACCAGAAGATGCAGGCAGTCCGCATCGAATTCGTCACGATCGAGCCAGCCGGGCTGCGCGGGGAGACCCGCCGCCTCGTGGAAACAGAGATGCCGCAACCGCTGCGCCGCAACCATGTCGCGCGGATGGCGCGAAAGCCTGACCCTGCAGGCCGCACCCCCGGTCGCATGCTCACGAATCGCGATGTTCATTTTTCCGGCCCCTTGCAGGTTCCCGCATGTCGCCCATATCAGACGAAGATCACAAACAGATGACAAAAGAAGGTCGCGATGTCGAAAGTCGTCAAAAGCGATGCCGAATGGCGCGCGGAACTCTCGCCGCTCGCCTATCACGTCACCCGTGAGCACGGGACCGAACGTCCCTTCACGAATGACGCGCCGCCGCCCGGGCGAGGGGTCTATGCGTGTATCGGCTGCGGCGAGCCGCTGTTCTCGGCCGACGACTGGTTCGAGGCAGGCTGCGGCTGGCCCTCGTTCTCGAAGCCCGCGGACGGCGAGGTGACCGGCGCGGGAACCGTCGGGCAGACGCAGGACAACCGTTTCGGCATGCGCCGCACCGAGGTTCACTGCCGCCGCTGCGACGCCCATCTCGGCCATGTCTTCGACGACGGCCCGCCCCCCTCGCATCTGCGCTACTGCATCAACGGCGTGGCCCTGCGTTTCGAGGAAGAGGGCTGAGCTGTTTTCCTTCATTATTGCGGGAAGCGAAGGCGACGTGGCAATCTGGAGCGTCAGGGAACCTGGGTTGCTTCGCTACCGCTCGCAATGACGGGAAGAGGTAGCCCCCTTCCCCACCGTCACTGCGAGGAGGCGAAGCCGACGCGGCAAGCCAGAAACGTCGGAACACTCGCTGGCCTCGCGCGCTCCCGATGACGGAGTTTGCGGTCTTTCCCGGCTCAGTCCCCGTCGCCGATGAAGCGGCCCGCGTCGAAATTGCCGATATTGCCCAGAAGCTGGCGCAGGAAGGTCGTGTCGCGCACGCCGTCGTCGGTGACTCGGCGCGTGAGCGCGACGACCTGGCCGTCCTCGAGACCGAAGCGTTCTATATTCGTGAGGGTGCCTGACGGGCCGAAGGACATGGCCAGCACCTCGCGGCTCACCTCCTGCGGAGCGAGCGCGCCATAATGGCGAAAGGTGCTGCCGGTATAGTAGAAGGTCTGGTCGCCCTGCATCCCGGTCGAGGCCGGTGCGCCCACCGCCGCGATCACGCTTTCGCGGGTGTCGGTGCCGATCGTCAGTCCCGCGAGTTCGGACTCGGGCGGAACATAGCCATGGTGACGAATGACCGGCGAACAGGCCATCACGGCAGCGGCAAGCACGAGGGCCGGGATCAGGCGTCGCCTTGCCGCCCTGCCCCGTCTGCCCGTCTCTGGCTTCATGCCGTCCCCCTTGTCACCTGCCCGCCTGCCCTCTATGCGCCTTACATCACGCAACTGCCCCTGTTCAAGAAAGGAAGCGTCATGAGCGACAGCGCCGCCGCTTCCCGCCTGCGTCCCGACCGGCTGTCGCGGCACGCTCCGACCACGTTCGACCATGCGTTTTCCGCGACAGAGCGCGAGAGAATCGCCCGTGCGCTCGACCTGCCCGAGATCGAGCGGATGCGGATCGCGGGCCGTCTCCTGCCTGAGGACGGCCGGGACTGGCGGCTTGAGGCGCGGCTCACGGCCCGCGCCGTGCAGGAATGCGTCGTCACCTTCGCCCCGGTGCACAGCGAGGTGGATGAGGACATCACCCGCCATTATCTCGCCCATGCCGAGGAGCCGCCCCCGGGCGAGAGCGAGATGGGCGACGAGGATGAGGAAGAACTGCCGCGCGTGCTTGATCTGGGCGACCTCGCGCAGGAAGTGCTGGCGCTGAGCCTGCCGCCCTGGCCCCGCGCCGACGGCGTGGACGAGGACGAATGGCAGGCAGCGCCACCCGGTGCCGCGCCGATCCGGCCCGAAAAACCCTTCGCCGGACTCGCGGGGCTGCGCGAGCGCCTGGACAGGTCAGGGGACAAGGGCGAGGACTGACCCGCACTCTTACCCGGGTGCCAGCTCCACCAGCCGCCTGTCGCCCTTGGCGAAGCGTTCGAGGACGGCCGGATAAAGGCGGTGTTCCATCTCCAGCACCCTCGCGGCGAGGCTCCCGGCCGTGTCGTCCGGCAAGACCTTCACCCGCGCGCGGCCGAGCACCGGCCCCGCATCCAGTTCGGCGGTGACCTCATGCACCGTGCAACCGGCCTCGGCGTCGCCCGCCGCCAGCGCACGCGCATGGGTGTCGAGCCCCGGATGGTGCGGCAGCAGCGAGGGATGGATATTCAGGGCCCTGCCCTGCCATTGCCCCACGAAACCGGGCGAAAGCACGCGCATGAAGCCCGCAAGGCAGAGCAGATCGGCCCCGGCGCGTTCGAGTTCCGCCTGCAGCGCCGCCTCGAAATCCGCGCGCGTGGCACAAGCCGCGCGCTCTACCACCGCCACCGGCACTCCGAGCGCGCGGGCGCGAATGATGCCGCCTGCCCCGGCCCTGTCCGACAGGACCAGTACCGGGCGGGCGGGATGGTCCGGCCCCATCGCCCGGACCAGCGCCTCCATGTTCGAGCCCCCGCCCGAAATCAGGATCGCGACCCGGCGCTGCATCATCCCGCTGCGCCGGTGAAGGTCACGCCCGCGCCGGGGATGACCTCACCCAGGCGGAACACCTCGTTGCCGGACTCGCGCAGGAGCGCGGCGAGGGCACCGGCCCGGGCCGGTTCGACCACCGCGACCATGCCCACCCCCATGTTGAAGGTGCGCAGCATCTCGGCCCCGCTCACACCGCCTTCCTGCTGCAACCAGCGAAACACCGGCGGCACCTTCCAGGAGGTCAGATCAATTCGCGCACCAAGGCCATCGGGCAGGACGCGCGGCACATTCTCGACCAGCCCGCCGCCGGTGACATGGGCCAGCGCATGGACCCCGCCCGCATCTGTCGCGGCCAGCACATTGCGCACATAAAGCCGTGTGGGCGCGAGCAAAGCCTCGCCCAGCGACATGTCCGCAAAGGGCGCGGGCGCATCCCAGGACAGACCGCTGCGCTCCACGATCCGGCGCACGAGCGAATAGCCGTTGGAATGCACCCCAGACGATGCCAGCCCGAGGATCACGTCACCCGCCGCCACGTCGCGCGGCAGGGACGCGCCGCGTTCCATCGCGCCCACGGCGAAACCGGCCAGATCGAAATCACCGGCGGCATAAAGGCCCGGCATCTCGGCCGTCTCGCCGCCCACCAGCGCCGCGCCCGATTCGGCGCAGCCCCGGGCGATCCCCTCGACCACCTGAGCCGCCTGTTCGACATCAAGCCGGCCGGTTGCGAAATAGTCGAGGAAGAACAGCGGTTCCGCCCCCTGGCAGACGAGATCGTTCACGCACATGGCGACAAGATCCACGCCGATTGTCCCGAACCGGCCACTCTCGATCGCGACTTTCAGCTTGGTGCCGACGCCATCGGTCGCCGCCACGAGAATCGGATCGGAAAACCCGGCCGCCCGCAGATCGAAGAGCGCACCGAATCCGCCGAGCCCGCCCATGACACCCGGCCGCGCGGTCGCCTTCGCCGCGGGCGCGATCCGTGCGACCAGCGCATTGCCCGCGTCGATATCGACACCCGCATCGGCATAGCTCAGCCCGTCATTCCCGTTCATCACGTCCTCCGAGTCCCGCCTGCCCGCCCGATAGCGGATCAGCCGCACCCGCGCCATGGGGATGATCGGCATTGCGTCGAGCCGGAGGCGACGCGGCAAGCCGGAACGTCGGACATCCGGATTGCTTCGCTCACCCTCGCAATGACGCAGAACCGCGCCCTTGTCATCCGCCGCGCCATCGGCCAGCAGTAGCGGCATCCAGACGCGGTGGAAGGGGCGACACATGTTCCAGACATTCGAGGCGAGCGCACGACCGGAACAGGGGCCGCCACGGCTCGCGGCCTTGCGCGAGGCGTTGGAGGCGGCCGGGCTGGACGGCTGGCTCGTGCCGCGTGCCGATATCCATCAGGGTGAATATGTCGCCGAACGCGATGCAATGCTGCAGTGGCTGACCGGGTTCACCGGCTCGGCCGGATTCTGTGCAGTCACGCAGAAACAGGCCGCAGTCTTCGTCGATGGCCGCTACAAGCTGCAGGTCCGCGCGCAGGTGGCCGATGTCTTCACCCCGGTCGATACCCCCGAAGGCAGGCTTTCGGACTGGCTGCGCGAGGCGCTCCCCGAGGGCGGGCGCGTCGGATTTGACCCCTGGCTACATACATTGTCCGAGATCGAGGCGCTGACCGCGGCGCTTGTGGGCTCGGGCATCGAACTCGTCCCCGGCCGGAACCTCGTCGCCGGACTCTGGGACAACCGCCCCGCCCCTCCCGACGCGCCGTTCCGCATCTGGCCCATCGAGCAGGCGGGCGAGGAGGCGCGCGACAAGCGGGCGCGGCTGGGCGAGGAAATCGGCAGGGCCGGCGCGAAGGTCGCGGTGCTCACCAGCCCCGATTCCATCGCCTGGCTCCTGAACATCAGGGGCGGCGACGTGCGCTGCAATCCGGTGCCGCATGCGCTCGCCTTCCTGCATGACGATGGCGCGGTCGATCTGTTCGCGCGCGAGGGCAAGGCCGATCCGGTGCGTGCCCACCTGGGCAATGGCGTGCGCCTGCATGACGAATCCGAATTCGCGCCCGCACTCGCGACCCTGGCGGGCCCGGTCATGATCGACCCGCGCTCGATCCCGCAGGCGGTGGCGACGGCGCTTGACGATGCAGGCGCCGCACGGATCGAGGGCGGCGATCCCTGCCTTCTGCCCAAGGCGCAGAAGAACGCGGCCGAACTCGCGGGCATGCGCAAGGCGCATCTGCGCGACGGGGCGGCGATGGCGAATTTCCTCGCCTGGGTCGCACGTGAGGCCCCGAAGGGTGACCTCACCGAGATTTCCGTGGTCGAGACCCTGGAAAGCTTCCGCCGCGACACCGGAAAGCTTCTCGAGATTTCCTTCGACACGATCGCAGGCGCGGGGCCGAATGGCGCACTCAACCACTATCGCGTCACGACCGAGACCAACCGCCCGGTGCGCAAGGGGGAATTGCTGCTGGTCGATTCGGGCGGGCAATATCCCGACGGGACCACCGACATCACCCGCACGATGGCCGTGGGCGAGCCGCCCGAGGGCGCGGCCGAGGCCTATACGCGCGTTCTCAAGGGCATGGTCGCACTGAGCCGCGTGCGCTTCCCGCGCAAGGTGACGGGGGCGAATCTCGACGCGCTTGCGCGGTATCACCTCTGGCTTGCAGGACAGGACTACGACCACGGCACCGGCCATGGCGTCGGCGCGGGGCTGTCGGTGCATGAGGGGCCACAGCGGATCTCGCGCATCTCGGATGTGGAGCTTCTGCCGGGGATGATCGTCTCGAACGAGCCGGGCTACTACCGCGAAGGTGCATTCGGCATCCGCATCGAGAATCTGCTCGTGGTGATCGAGACACCCGCCCCCGAAGGCGGCGACCCCGAGCGCCGCTGGCTGGGGTTCGAAACGCTCACCTGGGCACCGTTCGAGCGGCGGTTGATCGTGACGGACATGCTCGACCCCGGCGAACGCGCCTGGATCGACGCCTATCACGCCGGGACGCTTGCCCGGATCGGCCCGAGGGTCGAGGGCGAGGCGAAAGCCTGGCTCGAGGCGGCCTGCGCGCCGTTGTGAGGGGGCAGGACGCAGGGCTGCGAATAATCCATCACGCCTTTCGTCATTGCCAGCGTAGTGAGGTAATCCAGTGTTCCCCTCGTCTCTGGCTTGCCGCGTCGGCTGCGCCTCCTCGCAATGACGGGGATTTCGGGGGCTCTCGCGGACCGCAACCCCGTTCGAGGTCGTCCCGTCACTTCAGGGGAAAGCCATGGCCCTCACCGCAACAGGTGCCGAGAACCATGGCTCAGGACGCGAGATCAGGGCGGGGGGCCGAAGACAGCGAGGGCGCGTCTGGCGTAGCCTTCGTACAGCCGCCTGAAGGGCAGGTTGGTCATGAATCCCTCTGTCGTCCATTCGCCCGCGACATGGACAAGGAGGACGAAGGGCCCCTCGCCCTCGATGCTTGGTACGGCCGGTCCGATCCGTTCGGCCGGGGTATCGAGCCAATACGGGGCGGGGACGGTCCAGCCGCTCTCGACCCCCTGCCGCGCCTCTTCGGCCTGGTCGCGCGTGGCATAGACGAAGGCAGCAAGCGCTGCCGCGTCGTGGGTCTCGCCCTCGACCAGTTCGAGCAGCATCCCCAGACTCCAGTAAGGAATACCCGGCACGGCGGGGCCCTCGCCCGCATCGGGCATGAACTCGCGCGGCGCGAAGGCGAGCGGATCGGCCAGCACCTGCGCCCGCATCACCCTGGTGCCCTCGGGCAGGGCCGACAGCGTGTCGAGAAGCGCGGCAAGGTCGGGCCGGTCACCCCAAAACGGGCCGGTCGCGCCGGCCTTGATTGCGGGCATGCCGGCAGAGCGGGTCAGGATGTCGCCCTGCACCAGTACCCGCGACGCCTGACCGAGCATCCCGCCGAACGGATCGTCGGGATTGCGGTCGAGCAGCGAGATCTCGTAATCTGCGCCTCCGCGCCGGAACAGCAGGCCGTCGTCGCTCTCGACCCGATCGTAACCGTTGGCGACCAGTGCCACTTCGACCCGCGACGTCACTCCGGGTTCGAGCGCCAGCCGGACCGCGGCACGCGGCGGCGTACCGTAATTGACCACGGTGCGAATGTCGTCCGGCGCGAAGCCCACCAGCTGCGGCCAGGCCCGTTCGGAATTGGTGGTGGGCTGCGGCGCGCCGCCGAGCGGTAACGCCAGCGAGATCGGGCCCAGCGGGCCCAGGAAATATTCCGCGACTCCGGTGAGGTCGCGCACCGCCAGCACATCGGCAGCGACCGTGAGATCAGCGAAACCCGGCCCTTCGGTCGCATCGGGAAGCATCGGCACGCTGGCCAGCGCCTCGCGCAGGGTGGCGGCCGGATCGGCCTGCAAGGGCGCTGCAATCACCAGCGCCACGAGCGCCGATGCGAAGGTCCGATAGATGTGCATGAAACCCCCCGTATCAGGAGACCATGACGAAGCTGCAAATGGCCGTCAAGAAATTGTGGGATCTGGAAAGCGGGATTGTCACGCCCGGTCATTGCGGGCGACAGCGAAGCAACCCAGACTCCCCACATCTCTGGCTCGCCACGTCGGCTTCGCCTCCTCGCAATGACGGGGGTGTCAGGTGATACGGCTTCGCAGCCCTGCAGCCCTCACCCCGCCCCAAGCAACGCCCTTGCGGCGGCGCGGGCCGCATCGGTGATGACCTCGCCCGAAAGCATCCGCGCGATCTCGTCTTCGCGGCCCGGTGCATCGAGCGGGCTTACATGGGTCGTGGTCATCCCGTCCGAATCGCTCTTGCTCACATGCCAGTGATGGGCACCCTGCGCCGCCACCTGCGGGCTGTGGGTGACGACCAGCACCTGCGAATCCTCTGCCAGCCGGGCAAGGCGGCGGCCCACGGCGTCGGCGGTCGCGCCGCCCACTCCCCGGTCGATCTCGTCGAAAATCAGCGTGCGGCCCGTGTTATCCGCCGTCAGGCAGACCTTGAGCGCAAGCAGAAAGCGGCTGAGTTCCCCCCCCGACGCGATCCGGTCCAGAGGCCCCGGCGGCGCACCGGGGTTGGTGGCCACGACGAAACGCACCTCGTCCATGCCATCGGGACCGGGGGTTCCCGGCGTGATCTCGACCGCGAACCGCGCGCGTTCCAGTTTCAGGGGCGGCAGTTCCGCCTCCATCGCCGCCTCGAGTGCCGCCGCGGCCCTGCGCCGCAGTCCGGTCAGGCGCGCGGCGGCAGCATCATATTCGCGCACCGCGTCGTCCGCCGCCTGTTGCAGGGCCTGCAGATCGCCCTCGCCCGCATCAAGCGCGGCAAGACGCGCGCGCAAACCCTCGCCCGTCTCCGGCAGGGAATCGGCCAGGACGCCGTGCTTGCGGGCGAGTGCGCGCAGCGCGAAAAGCCGCTCCTCGATCCGCTCCAGTTCACGGGGATCGAAATCCAGCGATTCGAGCGCCCGCGCCGTACCGTCCTCAGCCTCTCCAAGGGCGTCGACGGCCTGCGACAGGGCGGCGAGCGGGGCATCGAGCAGGCCATCTGCCTCTCCCGAGGCCGCCTCGAGCCTGCGCAGCGCATCGAACATCAGCCCGCCTGCACCCTCATCCCCAAGCGCGCCATGGGCCCGCGCCACCTCGTCGCGGATACGTCGGCCCGCCTGCATCCGGCGGCGGGCAGCGTCGAGCGCCGGTTCCTCGTCCTCCTCGGGCGCGAGCAGGTCGAATTCCGCAACGGCATGGCGCAGGAAGTCCTCTTCCTCGCGCAGCCGCCCGATCTCGTCCTCGGCCACCGCCAGCGCCGCGCGCGCCCTGCGCCTGGCATCCCAGGCCCTGCGAACATCCCCGCGCCCCGCCTCGTCGCGCGCCCATATGTCCAGAAGCGCCCGGTGCCCGCGCGGATCGAGCAAGCCCCGGTCGTCCTGCTGGCCGTGCATCTCCACCAGCGTGGCAGAGAGCGCGCGCAGCACCTCTCCCGACGCGCGGCGGTCGTTCACCCAGGCGGATTTGCGCCCCTCGGTCGTGTTCACGCGCCGCAGGATCAGCTCATCACCCGCAGCGATCCCTGCGTCATCAAGCACCTCGCGCGCAGGATGGGCGGCGGGCAGGTCGAACACCGCCGTCACCTCGCCCTGCTCCGCCCCCGCGCGCACCAGATCGGCCCGGCCACGCCAGCCGAGGACGAAGCCGAGGGCATCGAGCAGGATCGACTTGCCCGCCCCGGTCTCGCCCGTGAGCACATTGAGCCCGGGGTGGAAATCGAGCGTCAGATGCTCGATCAGGAGCAGGTCACGAATGTCGAGCTGGCGCAGCATGGGGATCACGGGGCCGGGGTGCCCGCCTCACAGCCATTCGCCCCGGATCATCTGGCGGTAGATCTGCGCAAGCCAGCTGTCGCCCCCGGCCTCGGGGCGCAGGCCGCGCCCGGTCAGGAGCACATGGGCGTCACGATACCAGTCTGTCGCCTGATAATTGTGGCCGAGGATCGCCCCCGCCGTCTGCGCCTCCGCATTCAGCCCCAGCGAGAGATACGCCTCGACAAGACGATAGAGCGCCTCGGGCGTCTGGCTCGTGGTCTGGAAATCGGCGACGACGACGCGGAACCGGTTGACGGCGGCGTTGTAATGGCCCCGGCTCAGGTAGTAGCGGCCGATCTCCATTTCCTTCGCGGCCAGACGGTCGAAGGCCAGGTCGAATTTCAGGATCGCGTCCTGGGTATATTCGCTGTCGGGCCAGGTCTCGATCAGGGTGCGCAACGCCATGAGCGCCTGGAAGGTCAGGCCCTGGTCGCGGCCGATCTCGTCGATCTGGTCGTAATAGCTGAGCGCGAGCAGATACTGCGCCCAGGCAGCATCGCCAGATGCGGGATAGAAATCAAGGTAGCGCTGCGCCGCGGCGCGCGCATTGTCGTAGTCGCGATCGCGGTGGTAGGAATAGGCGGCCATGACAAGGCCGCGCCGCGCCCATTCGGAATAGGGATAGAGCCGCTCGATCTCGGCGAAATAGGTGGCGGCATCGCCCGCGCGGTTGCGCGCCAGTTCCGCCTCGCCCGTCTGGTAGATCTGTTCGGCGCTCATTCCCTCGAGCGAGCCAATGATGTCGCCGCCACCACCGCAAGCCGAAAGGCCAAGCGCCACGGCCAGCACAAGAGGAGCCAACAATCCGCGCTTGCCCGATTCCGCCACGCCGCTTCCCCTGCCCGACCACTCGTCCGGCCCGTCTAGCATGATTTCCCGAAGGGCAAAATGGCTTTTGCCGATCATTCCGCCTCTGTCGCATCCGCCCGATGACCGGCGCCCGAACAGCGCGGGGACAGCCGGTGATGCGAGGCCGGCGGGCGTCGCGCCTGCCGCATATTTCGTCATTGCGAGCGACAGCGAAGCAAGCCAGCTTTCCGCCGTTCTGGCTTGCCGCGTCGGCTGACGCCTCCTCGCAATGACGGGGGGTTCGGGGGGAGGTCGCGCCCTCAGGCAACCCGGCGCGGTCGCAGGGCTGCGCCATCACCTGCCGCCATCCCGGTGCCGGGCAGATGCGCGGCGATCTCGGGGCTGGCCGGTCGCAGACGGTAGGTCTCGGGGCGGGCGAAAAGCGCGCGCAGCAGCCGGTTCGTGAGCATGTGCCCGGCGCGATGCCCCTGATAGAGGCCGATGACCGGCGCGCCGGCCGTGGCCAGATCACCGACCGCATCGAGCATCTTGTGGCGCACGGCCTCATCCGCATGGCGCAGGCCACCGGGGCTGAGCACCCGCGCGCCGTCCACGACCACGGCATTCTCGTAGGTCCCGCCAAGGGCGAGTCCCTCCTCCCGCATCCGCTCGATATCCGCGAGGCGGCAGAAGGTGCGGCTGTCAGCGAGTTCCTCGACCACCGCGCCATTGGCCATCGCCAGCCCGCGCGACTGACGGCCGATGGCGGCGTCGGGGAAGTCGATGGCGAACCACATATGCGGCGCTAGGGCAGGCGAGAGCCGGGCGAAGGCCGCGCCCTCGCGCACCTCGACGGGCGACAGGATCTCGATGACCTGCAGCTCGCCGGGCAGGTCCTGCAATCCGGCAGCCAGAATCCCCTCGACGAAGGGCCGCGCGCTGCCGTCGAGGATCGGCACTTCCGGCCCGTCGAGCGTGACGAGCGCATCCGTGACGCCGAAACCGGCCAGCGCGGCCATCAGATGCTCGATGGTCCAGACCTCGTTGTCGCCTCCCAGGCTGATGCGGGTATTGAGCGCGCCGGGGACGACATGCTTCCAGAGCGCCGGAATCGGCGCGGCCCCGTCCAGGTCGAGACGGCGGAACGCGATCCCGTGGCCCGCGGGCGCGGGATGCACGGCCAGATCAGCCTGCTTGCCACTGTGAAGCCCGCGTCCTGAAAAATGGATCGCCCGGGCCAGAGTCCTGCGCACAAAACGCCTCCGTCACTCGTCCTGCTCATCGCCCGGCTGTCTCGCGGGTTACCAAACATTTAAGAAACCGTTACAGAAGGGACAACTCACAGATTGCAACGGGTTGAAATACGGGGAGGCATCGCGGCAGCGAAGCAAACCGGATGTCCACACGCCTCCGGCCTGCCGTACCGGCTGACACCTTCCCGCAATGACGGGGGTTGCGGATTCGCGCCCTGCCCCGGACGAAAACGGGGCGCATCACCGGATGCGCCCCGTCCCTTTTCCCTTTCGGGAGTCGTTCAGTTCGCCTGACGGCGCAGGAAGGCGGGAATCTCGATCCGGTCGCGGTCCTCGTCGGGCTCCTCTCCGGCATCGTCCCAGCTCGTCGGCGCGGGTTCCTGCCGGGGCTCGGTCCGGGTCACGGGCGGCACATCGTGATGGGCCGCGCCCGGTGCGCCGCCTGCGGTTCCGGTCATGCGGTTGATCAGCGAGTTGAGGCCGAAGCGCCCCCTCTCGGCCTCGGGTGCAGTGGCGCGGGGCTCGGGCGCGGCGGGACGCGCTTCCTGCGGTCGCGCCTGTTCGGGCGAGCGGCGCATGGCGTTCTGCAACCGGGCGAGCGCCTCGGCGGTGGGCGTGCCTGCGGGCGGGCGCGGGGCCACGAAGTTCTCGGTCCGCGCCGCCGGCGCATGCGCAGTCTGGACTGCGGGCTCCTCGCGTTGCGGATTGTAGGCCGGGGGCGGCAAGCCGTCATCCGCGAAACCGTCATCCTCTGCCCCGTCGTCCGTGGAGCGCGCCGAGCCCGCGAAGATCGGGTCATCGAAGAGGCCCGGCCCGGGTGCGGGCGGCGCTTCCGCGACAGCGGGAGCCGCCGGGACAGCGCGTGCCGCGGCGGGCGCGGGTTCTGCAACCGGCGCATCGGCCCGTTCGGCGCTCACCCGGGCGGTCAGAGGCTGGGCCAGCTGGCGGCGGGGCACGGGGATTTCGGTCTCGCGCGCGATGGCGTCGATTCCCGTGGCCACGACCGAGACGCGCATCCGCCCCTCCATCGTCGGATCGAGCGTGGATCCCACGATGATGTTCGCCTCGGGGTCCACTTCCTCGCGGATCTTGTTCGCGGCCTCGTCAAGCTCGAACAGCGTCAGGTCATGGCCGCCCGTGATGTTGATGAGCACGCCCTTCGCGCCATTGAGGCTGATCTCGTCGAGAAGCGGGTTGGCGATGGCCTTCTCGGCGGCATGGAGCGCGCGATCCTCGCCCTCGGCCTCGCCAGTGCCCATCATCGCCTTGCCCATCTCGTCCATCACCGCGCGCACGTCGGCAAAGTCGAGATTGATCAGGCCGGGCCGCACCATCAGGTCGGTGACGCCCTTCACGCCCTGGTAAAGAACGTCGTCGGCCAGCGCGAAAGCCTCGGTGAAGGTCGTGTTTTCATTCGCCAGCCTGAACAGGTTCTGGTTGGGAATGATGATGAGCGTGTCGACGACCTTCTGCAGCGATTCGACGCCGTCCTCGGCCTGGCGCATCCGCTTGGAGCCCTCGAACTGGAAGGGCTTGGTCACGACGCCGACCGTGAGGATGCCAAGCTCGCGTGCCGCCTGGGCGATGATCGGGGCCGCGCCGGTGCCGGTGCCGCCGCCCATGCCCGCCGTGATGAAGCACATATGCGCCCCGGCAAGATGATCGACGATCGACTCGATCGATTCCTCGGCCGCCGCCGCGCCTACGGTCGGGCGCGCGCCTGCGCCAAGACCCTCGGTCACCTTGACGCCCATCTGGATCTTCAGCGGCGCGTTGCTTTGCGAGAGAGCCTGGGCGTCGGTGTTGGCGACGACGAAATCGACACCCTCCAGCTCTTTCTCGATCATGTTGTTGACCGCGTTGCCGCCGGCTCCCCCAACGCCGAACACGGTGATCCTGGGCCTGAGTTCCTCCTGCCCCGGAAGGGAAAGGTTGAGTGCCATCGCTGTCGGTCCGCCTGTTGCTATGCCTGTTGCCGTTTCTTCCTGCTGTCGGTGAAAACCCGCTCTCGCGGGCCAATGCCCCCCGGAATTGTAACGACACTACCGGCTGAAACCCGGCTCGTCACGGGAAAAGACGCGAATTGCCACAAAATCTGGCCCGAATGTGCCTTTATTTCCGCCGCATCTCGGCTGGTCGGCAAGATATCGCGTATCACCAGTTGTCCCTCAACCATTTCACCGCGCGACGCAGGGATTGCGCGGCCGTCCGCTCGAGTGGAATCTCGAAGTCCCAGCATTCGTCCTGCGGCCCGGCGGCGAAGAGGGAAAGCCCCACCGCAGCCGAGAAGGCCGGCCCCGTCGCCGCCTGCGGCAGGCCCTGCACGCGCAGGGGACGGCCCAGACGCACCTGCTGGCCGAGAATGCGCGAGGCGAGGCCGTCGATCCCGGGAATCTGGCTGCCGCCGCCGGTCAGCACCACCGTCTGCGACGGCATCTGGTCGAATCCGGCGGCATCGAGCCTTGCGCGCACTTCCTCGAGGATCTCCTCCACGCGCGGGCGCATGATCCCGATCAACTCGCTGCGGGTGACGGTGCGGCGGTCCTTGTGCCAGTCACCGGAATCGCCGCCCAGTTCGATCCGCTCGCGGTCGTCGATCCCGGTGGCGAGCACGCCGCCCTTCATGGTCTTGATTCGCTCGGCCACGCTCATCGGCACCTGCAGGCCCATGGCGATGTCGCCGGTCACGTGATCGCCACCCATACGCACGGAATCGGCATAGATCATGTGGCGGCGCATGAAGACGGAAATCCCGGTCGAGCCACCGCCCATGTCGATACAGGCCGCGCCAAGCTCCTGCTCGTCCTCCACGAGGCTCGACATGCCCGAGACATAGGAGGATGAGGCGAATCCCGCCAGTTCCAGATCGCAGCGCTTGATGCAGTAGAGCAGTGCCTCGAGCGGCGGCGCATCGACGGTCAGCAGGTGAAGGTCGACCGCAAGCCGGCTGCCCACCTGGCCGCGCGGATCGGCAAATCCCGAACGGTGATCAAGCGAGAAATTGACCGGCTGCGCATGGAGAACCTCCCGGTTCGCACCATAGTCGGGCATCTCGCAGGCCGCGAGCACCCGGCCGAGATCCTGTTCGCCCACGACGCCGCCATGCAGTTCGATCTGTCCATCGAGCCCGTAGGAGCGCGGCCGCGCGCCCGAAAGGCAGGCGATGACGTGATCGACCCGGACATTGGCCATCTTCTGCGCCGATTGCACGGCCGTACGGATCGCGCGTTCGGTCTCGGCCATGGCGTCCACCTCGCCGAAGCGCACGCCGCGCGAACGGGTCGTGGCCGCGCCGATGACCCGGAACGAGGATTGCCCGGCCATCCGCCCCACCCCCTCGGCGGCGCGGAAATGCTCCGGCCCGTCGAAACGCAGGACCAGGCAGGCGATCTTGGAGGTGCCGACATCGAGAATCGCCACCACGCCCCGCTGCATGGCCGCCCGACGCATGTTGCGCATCGCGCGCTGGCTCTCGTAAAGATGCCGCATCCTACCCTCCCCTCTGTCCGTCGGCCGCACGGGCAAGCCGCATGTTCGTCATCACCGTCATTGCCGTCTGCGAGATCCGCAGCGTCGGCCGGGCCGCATCGCGCATGTCCACCGCCAGCACATCGCGGTCGAGCACCTCTTCCGCCGCCTGCCAGGCCAGCACCCGTTCGAGCGCGCGCACCGGAGCCTCTTCAGGCAGCAGGATGCGCTGCTCGCGGTCGAGCACCATGTCCCAGCGCCGCTCGCCCATGCGCACCAGGCCCCGCACCCGCTCCGCGACGGGTGCGGCGGCGGCGAAGAGGGCAAGCGCCTCGTCGATATGGTCGCGCGCGCCGTCACCCGCGATCAGCGGCAGGTCGGCGCGGCCGGAACGGCTCTCGACCAGACCGGTCATCACCCCGTCGCCGTCGATGAGACGCAGGCTGTCGCCGTGCCGCCAGAGCGCGACCGGGCGGCGCTCCTCGATGGTGATGCCGAGGATGCCATCGGCCTCGACCGCGACGCGGACATGGCGCACGGCGGAGAGGTCGGACAGATCGCGGCGAATGGCGGGAAGATCGAGATCCCAGGACGAGATCGGAAAGCTCAGTTCGAGCAGGTCGCGCGCCGCCAGTTCCAGCGCGGGCGAGGCCCCGGTGATCTGCAGTCCCGTGACCTGGAATTCGGGCCGCGATTCGATCGCCGCGCGCAAGGCCTGCCAGCGGTCGGTGAGAAGTGTCCGGTTCGCTTCCTGCGCCAGCCACAGGGCGGTGCCGCCGGTCACGACAAGCACCGGCAGGCCGACACGCAGGGCCAGTCGAAAGAGCGGCGTCAGCATCAGCCTCTGCCAGCGGTAATGCCAGCGCGAGGGCGCAGGATCGCGCTGGAGCCGGTCGTCGGGACGTGCGGTCCTGCCTAGCGCCCGCATGACGCATCCTCGACCAGCCAGGTGCAGAGTTCGGGGAAGGACATGCCCGCCACCCGCGCCTGTTCGGGCGCGAGCGAGGTCGCGGTCATGCCCGGCTGGGTGTTGGTCTCGAGCACGACAAGGCCGTCGAGGCCGCGCGAATCATCCCAGCGGAAATCGGTGCGGCTGAGCCCCCGGCACCCGAGCACGCGATGCGCGGTGAGCGCATGGACCATGCAGGCGTCGAACAGCTCGCGCGGCAATTCGGCCGGAACGACATGGCGCGACCCGCCGGGCGCATATTTCGCGTCATAGTCGTACCAGCCGCCGGTGACGATGTCGGTGACGGTCAGCGCCTGATCGCCGAGAACCGAAACCGTCAGTTCGCGACCGGGCACATAGGTCTCGACCATGAGCCGCGCGGGCGTATCCGTGTCGAAGACGGGCGCGTTGCCCCCCTTGCGCACGATATGGACACCGACGGACGAGCCCTCGTTCACCGGTTTCACCACATAGGGCGGCGGCAGGACGTGGCCCGCCTGGGCCTCGGCAACCGTGACGACGCGGCTTTCGGCCACCGGCAGGCCGGCAGCACGGTAGACGTCCTTCGCCCGCGCCTTGTCCATGGCCAGCGCCGAGGCGAGCACGCCGGAATGGGTGTAGGGAATCTCGAGCCATTCGAGCAGACCCTGCACGCAGCCGTCCTCGCCCCAGCGACCATGAAGTGCGTTGAAGGCGACATCGGGGCGCAGTTCCTGCAGGTGGCGGGCCAGATCGGGACCGGCGTCGATTTCGACGACATCGAACCCTGCTTCGCGCAGGGCCCCGGCACAGGCCCGGCCTGACGAGAGCGAGACTTCGCGCTCTACCGAACGGCCGCCCTTCAAGACGGCGATCTTGCGGGAATCGCTGCCCGTCGTCCTGCCCATTTCGCCTCTCGGGGCCGTTTTCGGCCCTCTGTCATGCGCCCCGGTTATCGTGGGGTCGCCTGCTGCCCGTCAGCCGCGTGGTTTGCCCACGCGTGCTATCTCCCATTCTAGCGTGATCCCGGACGAATCGTAAACCCTTTTCCGCACCTCCTCGCCCAGGGCCTCGAGATCGGCGGCGCTGGCATTGTCGGCGTTGGTGAGAAAATTGGGATGCTTCTCGTTCATCATCGCCCCGCCAAGGCGCGCACCGCGCATTCCCGCATCCTCGATCAGCTTCCAGGCCTTCAGTTCATGCGTGTCGTCCGGCTGGCCGGTCGAGGAGAACCCGGCCGGATTGCGGAAGGTCGAACCCGCCGTGCGTTCACGCGAGGGCTGGGTCGCATCGCGCCGTGCAAGCTGCTCTGCCATGCGGGCGGACAGTTCGTCCGGGTCGCCCGGCGGCGGGGTGAAGACGGCCTGCGTGACGATGGCCTCCGCGGGCAGGTCGGAGCTGCGATAGCGCAGGTTCAGGGCCGAGGCAGGCAACACCTGCACCTCGCCCGCCCGCGTCACGAGGCGGATCGAGTCGAGATGGTCAGCGGTATAGGTGCCATAGCACCCCGCATTCATGCGCACCGCGCCGCCGATCGTGCCGGGGATCGTGCGCAGGAACGCAAGATCGCGCCCGGCCTCGGCCGCCCGGCGGGCGACATGGGCATCGAGCGCGGCGGCCCCGGCCACGACGACCCGGCTGCCCGCCTCGATGGCGTTGAAACCGCGCCCGAGCCGGATCACGACGCCCGGGATCCCGCCGTCACGCACGATCAGATTCGAGCCGACACCCATCGGAAAGACCGGAATATCGGCATCGAGCGCAGCGAGGAAAGACGCGAGGTCATCCTCGTCCGCAGGCTGGAACAGCCAGTCGGCAGGCCCCCCGACCCGCAGCCAGGTGAGATCACCCAGCACCCGTCCGGGCGTGAGCGTGCCGCGTGTCGCGATGTCTTCGGGCCGGGCCATGCGTTCCTTCAGGCGTGGGTCTCGCGCCACCGGGCGATGCGCGCGCGGGCCCGCTCATAACCCATGCGGGCCAGCGCCGCAAAGGGGGCGGGAAAGAGAGCCACGACGCCGCAGAGCGCGATGGCGGCGGGGACCAGCCCCACGGTCAGCGCGGCCAGCAGGACCGGCGCGAAGCCCGCGATCAGCGCGAAAAAGCGCAGTTGCGGGCGGCGTTCGGCAGGGGCGAGGCCGATGGCGGCGGCACAAGCAATCCAGAGGCAATAGAGAATGAAGGCGATACTCATCCTGGGCTCCTTCCGGCCGCGTGATTGCGGCGTCTGATGGTGGCCCGGGGTGGCAGCCCCGGCTCGGTTCACAATCCTTTGCGGTCAACTACCCGGGGGGCTCCGGATATTTCGTGCGAAGATGAAGAAACGCTCATTCCCGCACCGTTTCGGCCAGACGCGCCGGCAGGGCGTTGGCCCAGGCGCTGATGCTGCCCGCGCCGAGGCAGACGAGCATGTCGCCCGGCCGTGCCACCGCCCGCACAAAGGGGGCGAGCCCCTCCTCGTCGCTCACCGCGAGCGCGCGGCGGTGGCCATGGGCCAGAAGCCCGGCGACAAGCGCGTCACGATCCGCGCCCTCGATGGGCTCTTCGCCTGCGGCATAGACATTGGCGATGCCCACGACATCGGCATCGTTGAAGGCGGTGCAGAAATCCTCGAACAGCGCATGAAGCCGCGTGTAGCGATGCGGCTGGTGGACGGCGATGACCCGCGCGCCGGGCGTGTCGGACACGGCATCGCGCGCGGCGCGCAGCACGGCGGCGATCTCGACCGGGTGGTGACCGTAGTCGTCGATGATCGTGACGCCCTCTACCTCGCCCACGCGGGTGAAGCGGCGGTTGACCCCCGCGAAACCGGCCAGCGCCGCGCGGATCGCGTCCGGCTCCATCCCCAGATGCCGGGCCACGGCGACGGCGGCGAGCGCATTCGAGACGTTGTGATCGCCGGGCATGGGCAGGATCAGCCCCTCGATCAGCGTGTCGTCGGCCTGGAGCTGCACGTCGAAATGCGCATTGCCCTTGCCATGACGCAGGTTCACCGCGCGCACGTCGGCCTGGGCGTTGAAGCCGTAGGTGATGACGCGCCGGTCGGTGATGCGGGCGACAAGGGCCTGCACTTCGGGGTGGTCGGTGCAGCAGATCGCCGCGCCATAGAAGGGAATGTTCGAGACGAAATCGTGAAAGCCCCGGCGTAGATTGTCGAGATCGCCCCAATGCTCCATATGCTCCGGGTCGATATTGGTGACGATGGCGATTGTCGCGGGCAGGCGGTTGAAGGTGCCGTCGCTCTCGTCGGCCTCGACCACCATCCATTCGCCCTGTCCCATGCGCGCATTCGAGCCGAAACGGTGGATGATGCCGCCATTGACGACCGTCGGATCGAAGCCCCCCGCATCCAGCAGCGTGGCGACCATCGTCGTCGTCGTCGTCTTGCCATGGGTGCCCGCGACCGCGATGTTCGATTTCAGCCGCATGAGTTCCGCGAGCATCTCGGCCCGGCGTACGACCGGCAGTTTCAGCCGTCGCGCCTCGTCGAGTTCGGGGTTGCCGGGCTTCACGGCCGAGGAGATGACGACGACCTCGGCCCCTTCCAGATGCGCCGCGTCGTGATCCTTGTGAATCCGCGCACCCATGCCGGCGAGGCGTCGGGTGATGTCCGACTCGCGCAGATCCGAGCCTTGCACGTCATAGCCCTGGGTCAGCAGCACCTCGGCAATCCCGGACATGCCGATCCCGCCGATACCGATGAAATGGATCGGGCCGACATCGAGGGGCAGTTTCGTGGTGACGTTCATGCGCAGGTTTCCATCCATGACGGTCAGTGCTCCTATCGGTGCCGGGCGAGTTCCTCAACCAGCGCCGCCAGCCTCTTCGCCGCATCGGGCCGCCCCTCGGCGCTTGCGGCCCCGGCCATGGCGGTGGCGCGGGCGGGATCGCCAAGAATGGTGCGGACCGCTTCCGAAAGGGATTCGGGCGTGAGATCGGGCTCCTCGATCACCAGGGCTCCGCCCGGACCTGCGAACGCATGAGCATTGGCGCTCTGATGCCCGGCGGCCGCGTGGAGATAGGGAACGAGGATCGCAGGCCGTCCGATGGCGGCAATATCGGCGATGGACGATGCACCCGCGCGCGAGATCGCCAGATGCGCCTCCGCGATCCGTGCGGGCAGGTCGTCGAAGAACGTCCGCAGGTCGGCGCGGATTCCGGCCTCGTCATAGGTGGCGGTGACGCGGGCAAGGTCTTCCTCGCGCACCTGCTGCGACAGGCGCAGCCGCGCACGCCAGTCCTCGGGGAGGCAAAGCAGTGCCCCGGGCACGACATCCGAGAGCACCCGCGCGCCCTGGCTGCCGCCGAAGATGACAAGGTTGAAGGGTTGCGCGGCGTCGCCGGGATCTGCAGCCCGATAGGGACTTCCCACATGTTCAAGCACGGCGGCGCGCACTGGGTTGCCGATATGCACGGCCTCGACCCCGGGCGGCAGATCGCGCGGCGGCAGGCCGCAGGCCACGCGGTTCACATGCCGCGCAAAGAGCCGGTTCACGCGGCCGAGCACCGCATTCTGTTCATGGATCATGCGCGGACGGCGCGTGAGCCAGGCGGCAGCCATGGCGGGAATCGCCGGATAGCCGCCGAAGCCCGCGACCACGGCGGGCGGGTCGCGGCGCATCCGCAAGGCACTCGCCGCCACGCCGCCAAGGATGCGGAACGGCGCGAAGATCCGGGCCAGCGCGCCGCCCCGGGCGAATGTGCCGCTTGCCGTCACGACGATCTTCACCGCCTTGGGAAAGCCCCCGGCATAACGCGCACCGCGCGGATCAGTGGACAGCTTCACCCGCCAGCCCCGCGCGAGCATCTCCTCGGCAAGCGCCTGCGCGGGGAACATGTGCCCGCCGGTGCCACCTGCGGCAATGAGCAGGAGCGGCACATTCATCCCCGGCGTCCTCGCAGCAGGATGTCGCCGATCTCCCCCTGCGGCCGCGTTCGGGTAAGTGCCAGCAGCATCCCCATGGCGATGCCGGCGGCGATGATGGATGAGCCGCCGTAGCTCACGAATGGCAATGTCATGCCCTTGGCAGGCAGGAGCCGCACGGCCACGCCCATGTTGATCATCGCCTGAACGGCGAAGACGCAGGCGAGGCCCGTGCCTGCCAGCCGCGTGAACGGGTCGCGCTCGCGCAGAAGCCGCAGGAGCGAGCGCACGGTGATCGTGGCGAACAGCACGAGGATGACGAGAACGAGGACAAGCCCGTATTCCTCGGCCGCAACCGCGATGATGAAATCGGTATGCGCATCGGGGAGCGACCATTTCACCTCGCCCTCGCCCACGCCCACACCGAAGAAACCACCCTCCTGGATCGCGTTGGTGGCATAGCCGAGCTGCGTGCGCGGATCGACATCCGGGGCGAGGAAACCGTCGATGCGGCGGGCGAAATGTTCGGACGACTGGTAGGCGAGCGACCCTCCGAAGGCCACGATCCCCGCAAGGACGAGAAGCAGCATCATCGGTGCCCCGGCGACGAAATAGAGCACCCCCCATGCGAACAGCATCAGCGCCGCCTGTCCGAAATCGGGCTGCAGGATCAGGAGGCCGACCACAGCCGTCATCAGCGCGAAGGACCAGAGCCGCCCCGGCGGCCCGTCGAAATCCTGCGCGGCGGCCATGAGCCAGGCGCAGATGACGACGAAGCCCGGCTTGAGGAATTCCGAAGGCTGCAGGCTGGCGAAGCCGAACGAGAACCAGCGCACCGCTCCCTTGCCGAAATCGGTGCCGAAGAACGGGAGCGCCAGCAGCAGGCCGAAGGAGACCAGAAAGCCCAGCACCCCGAGCCTGCGCACCGTCTGCGGCGACATCATCGAGAAGGCGAGCATTGCGAGCAGCGCCAGCGCCCCGAAGACTGCCTGTCTTTCCACATAGTGAAACGGCGGCAAGCCATTGCGAGCGGCGAGCGGCGGCGAGGCCGCGAGGCCCAGAAGCAGCCCGACCGCAAACAGGATCAGGATGCAGGCCATCGTCCATCGATCGATCGTGCGCCACCAGCGCGGCAGGACCGGCTCGCCGGATTCAACCGGGACCGATCCGTAGACCATCTCCGTCATCGGAAAACCGCCATCTGCCTCGTTCACGCCCGTTTGCCGGGTCTCTCGTGGCAGGATAGACCGGATGGCCCGCCCGCGCCAGAGTCTTTGTAGGGGCCACGGATGCGATCATTGCGCGGCGAGGCAATCTGCCTGTCGCAAGCCGGATCACCGCCACCCGGAAACAGCCGCGTGCCCGGTTCCCGCCGCTACCCCGCCAGCGGCAGACGGCCCTCGACAACCTCGGCCCAGTAGGAGCAGCCCGCCGGAATCGCCTCGTCGTTGAAATCATATTCCGGGTGATGCACCCCCGCGGTGTCGCCGTTGCCCACGAGGATGTAGGCCCCCGGCCGTTCCTCGAGCATATAGGCAAAATCCTCTCCGCCCATGATGAGCGGGGCCTCGGTGCAGTCACCCGCCACGCGCCGGGCGGCCTCGGCGGCGAATGCGGTCTCGTCGGGGCTGTTCACCATCACCGGATAGCCGCGATGATAGCGCAGTTCGACCGAAGCCCCGAAGGCCGAGGCCACCCCGTCCGCCAGTGCGCGCAGGCGGCTTTCGGCCAGATCGCGCACCTGCGCCGACAGCGAGCGCACCGTGCCCTTCAGGGCCACTTCGGCGGGGATCACGTTATAGGCGGTCGAGGAGGTCTCGAAGGAAGTCACCGAGACCACGATCTCGTCCACCGGATCGACGTTCCGGCTGGCGATGCTCTGCAGGGCCAGGACGACATGGCTGGCCGTCAGGGTCGGGTCGACCGTCTCATGCGGCTTCGCGCCATGGCCGCCCCTGCCCCTGACCGTGATGTCGAACTGGTCGGTCGCAGCAAAGAACGGGCCTGGACGGATCGCGAAAGTGCCCACCGGCATGCCGGGCCAGTTGTGCATGCCGTAGACCTCGTCGATGTTCCAGCGGGTCATGAGCCCGTCCTCGCACATCTCCCTGCCACCGCCGCCGCCCTCTTCGGCGGGCTGGAAGATTACGACGACGGTGCCGTCGAAATTGCGGGTTTCGGCCAGATATTTTGCGGCCCCCAGCAGCATCGCCGTATGGCCGTCGTGGCCGCAGGCATGCATCGCCCCGGGGGTCTTCGAGGCCCAGTCGGCCCCGGTCTGTTCGTGAATGGGCAGCGCATCCATATCCGCACGCAGCCCGATGGTGCGGCCCGATCCGTTCGCTTTCCCCCGGATCACGCCGACGACGCCGGTGCGGCCGATCCCCGTCACCACCTCGTCACAGCCGAAATCGCGCAGCCGTTCGGCAACAAGACCCGCCGTACGACGGGTGTCGAAGAGAATCTCGGGATTCTCGTGCAGGTCCCGCCGCCAGGCGGTGATCTCGGGGAGGAGTTCAGCGAAACGGTTGCGGATCGGCATGGGACTCTCCTTCATGTCACAGGCTTGTGCCAGCGGCGCGGCGAGGGGACAAGGGCGCACGGAACGGACCCCGCCTGTTCAAATCCGCGCCGGGGCTCCGACGCATCATCCCCCCCTTTCGTCATCGCGGCGAGGCGCAGCCGGTGCGGCAAGCCGGAGGCGCGGGGACTAGGTTGCTTCGCTGCGCTCGCAATAACGAAAGTGAGGTGATCCCTGAAATCCGCACCCACCCACTTGCATCGCGCCACCATGCAGACGATGACACGCTCGCTCTTTCGCGACGGAGACGCTCATGCCAATCGCCCTGGTGACCGGAGCCACGCGCGGGCTCGGACATGCCATCGCCCTTGCGCTCGCGCCCACGCATCATGTCGTGGCGGTCGGCCGCACCACCGGTGCACTCGAGGAACTGGACGACGCAATCAACGCGGCGGGCGGCCAGGCCACGCTTGCGCCCATGGACATCACCGTCCCCGAGGCGATGCAGCAGCTTTGCCGGGGGATCTTCGACCGCTGGGGACAGCTCGATCTCTGGGTTCACGCAGCGGTGCAGGCCGGGCCACTCGCCCCCGCGCCGCATATGACCGACAAGCATTTCGACCGCTGTCTCGCGGTGAACGTGAAGGCCACCCAGCGGCTCATCACCTATGTCGCACCGCTTCTGGGCGAGACGGGCCGCGCGGTCTTCTTCGACGACCCCCAGGGCGGCAGGCCCTTCCACGGCCATTACGGCGCGACCAAGGCCGCGCAGATCGCCCTTGCGCAAAGCTGGCAGGCCGAGACCGCCCGGATCGGCCCCGCCGTCGCCATCCTCGCGCCCCGCCCGATGGCCACCGAGTTGCGCGCGCGTTTCCACCCCGGCGAGGATCGCGCCGCGCTCGCCCGTCCCGAGGACGAGGCCGGGCGGCTGCTCCCGGAGATCCTTGGCTGACGCCCGGTTGCGGGCCTCCGGTCCAGCCGGTATTCAGACAGCGCCGAACGGGAGAGCAGGATGCGCATTCTGGTGACGAATGACGACGGGATCAACGCGCCCGGCCTTGCCGTGCTCGAGCGGATCGCGGAAGAACTGGCGGGGCCCGGGGGCGAAGTCTGGGTCGTCGCGCCCGCCTTCGAGCAATCAGGCGTGGGCCATGCGATCAGCTACACCCATCCGACAATGATCACGGGCTTCGGCCCGCGCCGCTTCGCCGCCGAGGGCAGCCCCGCCGATTGCGTCATGGCCGGCATTCACGACGTCATGGCCGGAAGCCCGCCCGATCTGGTGCTCTCAGGGGTGAACCGGGGCAACAATGCGGGCGAGAACGTCGTCTATTCCGGCACGATCGGCGCGGCGATGGAGGGGGCGCTCCAGGGTGTGCGGGCCATCGCGCTCTCGCAGTTCTGGGGCCCCGAGAATGTGGCTCTCGACGACCCGTTCGAGGCGTCCGGTGCTCATGGCGCAGAGGTGATCCGGCGCGTTCTTCAGGTCGATGACTGGGGAACGGGGCCTTACCGGCTGTTCTACAACGTGAACTTCCCGCCCGTTCCGGCGCCGGATGTCCGCGGGATCGCCGTCACCCGCCAGGGCTTCCGCCGCAACACCCGCCACAGGGTCGAACATACGCTGTCACCCACCGGGCGGCGCTTCCTCTGGGTCCATTCGGGCGCGCAGGACGAGATGACCGGCGAGGGAACCGATGTGCAGGCCAATGTCGAGGGCTGGGTCTCGGTGACCCCGCTGACCGCCGACCTGACCTGCGGCGATTCCGTCGAGCGGCTCTCGTCCCGTCTCGGGGGCGCGCTGTGAGCACCGGGCCCGGCCCGTCCACAGGAATGAGCGACGAGGAGCGGATGCGCTTCGTCTTCAATCTGCGGCAGGCGGGCGTGACCGACGCGCGGGTGCTCTCGGCCATGGAGAGGATCGACCGCGCGGATTTCGTGCGCGGCATCTTCGTGGAACGCGCCTATGAGGACACGCCGCTGCCCATCGCCTGCGGCCAGACCATCAGC
>CAYUBT010000014.1:6929-26457 GCA_964443055.1 uncultured Rubellimicrobium sp. | reverse complement strand
CGAATGTGCATCTTTCGGGTGGCGTCGGCATCGGCGGCGTGCTGGAACCGCTTCAGGCCGGACCGACGATCATCGAGGACAACTGCTTCATCGGTGCCCGTTCCGAAGTCGTCGAAGGCGTGATCGTGCGCGAGGGTTCGGTCCTCGGCATGGGGGTCTTCATCGGCCAGTCAACGAAGATTCTCGACCGCGAGACAGGTGAGGTGACCTATGGCGAAGTCCCCGCCGGTTCCGTCGTCGTCGCCGGGTCGATGCCCTCGCAGAGCGGCGTGCACCTTTACTGTGCGGTGATCGTGAAACGCGTGGACGAACGCACGCGGAGCAAGACCTCGATCAACGAACTCCTGCGCGACTAGGCCGGGAATCGCGCATCCCCCCGGAACCCTGTCACTTCGGACCTCCATCTGTCATACATGACAAAAGATAAGGGAAGGCTCCGGGGGGAACGCAGGTGCAGCAGGGCATCATGGAAACCAGCGAAGAGTTGCCGCCGGTTTCCGGGACCACGACGACGGGTCCGGGGCTGGCGGGTGCCTGGACCGCCTCACTGGCACATGACCTGCACCGCTGGTCCGCGCCTGCGGCCGTGCTGCGCAGCCTGCGGCGCAGCAGGATGCTCCTCGATCTGCCGGAAACACGAAGGCTTCTTGCCTCACGCAGCCTTGCGGCCCATGCGGCGGCGGAAGGCGGGGGTGATGCGCTCTTCTTTCTCTCGAGCCGCAGCTATCTGGCCCGGGGCCTCGGCGCGCGGGCGCGGATCGCGGCCGCCGCCTGTCACTACCTCGATCAGGACCGGCGCTTCGACGATACCTGGTTCAACAAGGTCCATGGCGACGGCGAGGGGCTCGTGCTCTGGCGGCATCCGGTCGCCCCGCATGATCACGACATCGTCTTGCGCAAGGGACGCGATGTCGCCGACGAGGGAGCGCTCAGCCTCATCTTCCGGGTCGATGGCGGGATTCATTGCGTGTTGTCCTTCTCGCGCGTACCGGGCAGGATCCTGCAGGTGCCGGGCGGGTCGGACCTGCCCCATTGCGTGTGGTTCATCACCCGCAAGCACCTGACCATGGAGCGCGGCTATCAGGCCGATTTCCACCGCGCCTTTCACCGCGTCGGCCCGGCCCGGATGGCACTTGCGGCATTTTCCGGGATGGTCCGGCGTCTTGGCGCGACCTGCGCCGTCGCCATCGGCGCGGCGCACCAGCCGTCGAACCACACGGAGCGCAACGACCGCTTCGTCATCGCCTACGATGATTTCTGGCGCACCTGCGGAGCTGTGCCGATGGGCGACGACTATCTTCTGCCACTGCCGCTGCCGCACAGGCCGCTCGACAGCCTGCCAGCCCCGAAACGCAAGCGCAGCCGCATGCGCCAGGAAGTCCAGTACGAGGTCGAACAATCCGCATTCGAGACGGTCGGCCAATATCTCGTCAGGGCCTGACGCTCTGCCTGTGTCGCCGCGCAGCGGATTCCCGTCGTGATCCGCTGCGCCCGCGCGAAGATTCGTGCTACTCTTCGGTCAGGTGCAGGAGGACGACGAGATGAAAACCGGAGGCTGTCTGTGCGGCGCAGTCACCTATGAGGTCCGGGGCGATCTCCGCCCCGTCATCGCCTGCCATTGTCACCAGTGCCGCCGGACAAGCGGCCATTATGTCGCTTCCACACAGACGCAGGCCGAGGATCTCACCATCCGGGGCGAGGGGCTGACATGGTTCCGTTCGTCCGATATCGCCGAACGGGGGTTCTGCTCGCGCTGCGGCAGCAACCTGTTCTGGCGGGAGTTCGGCAGCGAGGATATCTCGATCTGGGCGGGCACGCTCGACGGTGTAACCGGGCTGCGGATGACCGGACAGATTTACGCCGACTCCGCCGGGGATTACTACGACCTCCCCGACGTGCCGGTCATCGACCCGTCCGAACTGCCGTAGATTGCAGGATTCCACGAACCGGGACCGGAGCGACCCTTCCCGCGGGGCATGCGCTGCGCTAATGCGGCCGTCATGGCGATCACGCTCGACTCAATCACCGATCTGGCCGCGCTCGGGTTCGACGACATCATCGACGTACGCTCGCCCGGCGAATTCGCGCGCGACCACCTGCCCGGCGCGCTCAACCTACCGGTACTGAGCGACGAGGAACGTGCCCGCGTCGGCACGACCTATCATCAGGTCGGCTCCTTTCCGGCACGGAAGATCGGTGCCGCGCTGGTCGCCCGCAATGCCGCGCATCATATCGAAAGCGTGCTGTTCGACCGCCCCGGCGGCTGGCGCGCGCTGGTCTATTGCTGGCGCGGGGGGCAAAGGTCCGGTTCCTTCGCCACGATCCTGTCGCAGATCGGCTGGCGGATCGAGGTGCTGAACGGTGGCTACAAGAGCTGGCGGCGGCTGGTCATCGAGGAACTGACCACGCGCGATATGGCCGCGCCGGTGGTGTTGCTCGACGGCAATACCGGCTCGGCCAAGACGGAGATCCTGCATCTGCTGCGCGGCCTGGGCTGGCAGGTGATCGACCTCGAGGGGCTGGCCAATCATCGCGGCTCGGTCTTCGGCCATATGGGCGCGCAGCCGGCGCAGACCGGGTTCGACACACGGCTTGCGATGGAACTCGCCGCACTGGATTCCTCCCGCCCGGTGGTGATCGAGGCCGAAAGTGCAAAAGTGGGCGGGATCAGCCTGCCCGCACGGCTCTGGGCGGCGATGAAGGCTGCGCCACGCGTGGCGATCCGCGCATCACGACCGGCACGCGCAGCCTATCTGTCGCACGCCTATGCCGATGTGAGTGCCGATCCTGCCCGCCTCGCCGGTGCCATCGACCAGCTTCGCCCGCTGCAGCCGGCCAAGCGGATCGAGGGCTGGCACGCGCTCGCCCGCGCGCGCGCGTTCGAGGCGCTGGCCGCCGACCTCATGGAACATCACTATGACCCGCGCTATGCCCGGCAGCGCGGCACCCGCCCGCCGCCGGTGGCCGAGGTGTCGGCGGATGATCTTTCCCCCGACGCCCTGCCCGCACTTGCCGCGCAAGTGGCCGACGCCATTCACCGACTGGACCTGAACCGATGACCGAACCGAGACTCACCTCGCTCGCCCATGGTGGCGGCTGCGGCTGCAAGATCGCGCCTGCTGTCCTGTCCGAGATCCTGAGCGCCACGCCCGCGCTGCCGGTGCCGCCGGAACTGCTCGTGGGCATGGAAAGTGCCGACGATGCCGCCGTCTGGCAGTTGAGCGAGACGCAGGCCCTTGTCGCCACGACCGATTTCTTCATGCCGATCGTCGATGATCCGCATGACTTCGGCCGGATCGCCGCGACCAATGCGCTGTCGGATGTCTATGCGATGGGCGGGCGGCCGATCATGGCGCTAGCGCTGGTCGGCATGCCGATCGGCGCGCTCTCGCCCGCGACCATCGGCGCGATCCTCTCCGGCGGCGCCGCGGCAGCGAGCGCGGCAGGCATCCCCATCGCGGGGGGCCATACCATCGATTCGGTCGAGCCGATCTATGGCCTCGTCGCCCTCGGCCTTGTCGATCCGGCCCGGCTGAAGCGCAATACGGATGCGCGGGAGGGTGACGTCCTGATCCTCGGCAAGCCCCTGGGCGTGGGCGTCATGTCCGCCGCCCTGAAGAAAGACGCGCTCGGTGCCGACGCCTATGCGCGGATGATCGCCTCCACGACCCGGCTCAACACGCCGGGGCCGGATCTTGCCGCCCTGCCCGGGGTCCATGCGATGACCGATGTCACGGGGTTCGGCCTTGCGGGCCATACGCTCGAGATGGCACGGGGGGCGGGGCTGGACATCGTGCTCGACCGGAGCGCCCTGCCCTTCCTCGACGGTGTCGAGGCATTGGCGCGGGCGGGCCATATCACCGGCGCATCGGGCCGCAACTGGGAGAGCTACGGCCGCGAGGTGGCCCTGCCCGACGGGTTCGACCCGGTTGACCGCGCGCTCCTCTGCGATCCGCAGACATCGGGCGGCCTGCTGGTCACCTGCGCGCCCGGGACGGCCGATCAGGTGCTCGCCATCTTCCACGAGCAGGGCTTCACCGAGGCAAGCGCCATCGGCCGGGTGACGGCGGCGCGGGACACGGTACCGATGCTGCGCCTCTGACCCGCAGGATCAGGGGCCTCTGCCTCCGGTCTCCACGTTGACAGGGGCCGAGGCCACGGTTATGGCACAGGCCTCATGAGAATGTCGGCGGGCGAAGTGAAGCGCCTGCCCCCGGACCACACGGAGAGCCCGCGATGAAGCGCACCTTCCAACCCTCGAACCGCGTCCGCAAGGCGCGTCACGGCTTTCGCGCGCGTATGGCGACCAAGGCAGGCCGCGCGATCCTTGCCGCCCGTCGGGCCAAGGGCCGCAAGACCCTCTCGGCCTGAAGCCGGCCGGGCCTGATCGCATGATCGCGGCCCTCAGGACCGACACCCCGGCGCAGCCAGCGCCGCGAATCGCAACGCTGACCGAGCGCGCGGATTTTCTGCGCGCCGCCCGCGCCGCCCGCGCACCGATGCCCGGATTCCTTCTTCAGGCACGCCAGCGCATGCCGGGCGAGGCCGAGGGGATTCGCGTGGGCTATACCTGTTCGAAGAAAGTTGGCAATGCCGTGGTCCGCAACCGCGCCAAAAGGCGGCTGCGCGAGGCCGCGCGCGCCGTCATCCCCCGCAAGGGCCGCGAGGGCTGGGATTACGTCCTCATCGGCCGCGCCGAGGCGACAGCAAGCCGGCCCTTCGACGCGCTCTGCGCCGACCTGGAGGCCGCGCTCGACCGCGTCCATCGCAAGCGGGGGCTGCAATGACGCCTGCCGCCTGGGTTCTTTCGCTGCCCGTCCGAGCTTATCGCCTGTTCCTCTCGCCCTGGATGGGCCATTCCTGCCGCTACCAGCCGACCTGTTCGGCCTACGCGCTCGAGGCGCTCGAGAAGCACGGGGCGATCAGGGGCGGCTGGCTGACCGTCCGCCGCCTGTCGCGCTGCCATCCCTGGGGCGGATCAGGCATCGACAACGTGCCGGACTGACCACGGACAGGGTTGACCATGCTTGACGATGCCTCGGACGACATCCACCCGCTCTTTCGCGGCGCACCGAAGACGACCGAGTTCCGCAAGCTGCGCAAGCGCATCGTCCAGAACACACGCGAGGCGATCGAGCGTTACGGCATGATCGAGCCCGGCACGCGCTGGCTGGTCTGCCTTTCGGGCGGGAAGGACAGCTACACGCTGCTGGCGGTGCTGCACGAGTTGAAATGGCGGGGTCTGCTGCCTGTCGATCTGCTCGCCTGCAACCTCGATCAGGGCCAGCCAGGTTTCCCGGCCACGGTGCTGCCCGAATTCCTGTCGCGGATGGAAGTCGAGCACCGGATCGAATACCGCGACACCTATTCGGTCGTAGTGGACAAGATCCCGCAGGGCCGGACCTATTGCAGCCTGTGTTCGCGGCTTCGGCGCGGCAATCTTTACCGTATCGCCCGCGAGGAAGGCTGTTCGGCAGTGGTCCTCGGCCATCACCGCGACGATATTCTCGAGACCTTCTTCATGAATCTCTTTCACGGCGGCCGTCTGGCGACGATGCCGCCCAAGCTGGTAAATGAAGACAGCGATCTGTTCGTTCTCCGCCCCCTCGCCCATGTCGCCGAAGAGGATTGTGCGCGGTTCGCGAAGGCGATGAACTACCCGATCATTCCTTGTGATCTGTGCGGCTCGCAGGACGGGCTGCAGCGTCAGCAGGTCAAGGCGATTCTGGACAGGTGGGAGAAGAACAGCCCCGGCAGGCGGCAGGTGATGTTCCGGGCGCTGATGAATGCGCGGCCGTCACATCTGCTCGACAGCGAACTGTTCGATTTCGCGGGGCTCATGCGCGGTGAAGCGGCCGACCCCGACGTGCCGGTCCTGTGCTGATCACACCCGCCGGAAGGTCAGGTAATGCGGCGCGCGGCCTTCGCGCAGAGCCTTGGCCTCGTACCGGGTTGATGGCCAGTCTTCCCAGGCCTGATCCGTCGGATGGTCCACGCGGGCGAACCCCGCGCGTGGCACCTCTTCCAGAGTCTGGCGCACATAGTCGGGAATGTCGGTCGCAACCCGCAACTCGGCCCCGGGGGCCATGACACGATGCAGCGGCCCAAGATATTCGGGCGTCACGAACCGGCGGCGGTGATGGCGGGCCTTGGGCCACGGATCGGGATAATTGAGAAAGGCCTTCGCGATCACACCCTCGGGCAGCACGTCGAACAGGTCGCGCACATCGCCCGCATGGATGGAGATATTCCCGACGCCCGCCCGGCGGATGCGGCTCAGCAGCATGGCCACGCCGTTGATGAAGGGTTCGGCACCGATCAGGGCGACATCGGGATTGGCCGCCGCCATATGCACCAGGTGTTCGCCCCCGCCGAAGCCGATCTCGAGCCAGATCGGACGCTCTCCGAAGAGCGCCGCCGGATCAAGCAGGCGGCGTTCGGGATTCTCGTCCCAGCCCACGCCGGACAGGCTGAGCGGCCCGAGTTCCTCCTCGAGCGCGCGCTTCTGACCGGGGCGCAGGGTCTTGCCATGGGTGCGACCGTAGAAATTGCGCCATGGTCCCCGTGGTCGCCTCGCCTCCTTCACATCCGCCTCTCTCGTGACGCCCGCCATCACCCGACAGGCGGGATCAGAACGAACCGCGCAAGGTGTCGACCAGATCGGTACGCTCCCACGAAAAGCCGCCGTCCGCCTCGGGTGCACGACCGAAATGGCCATAGGCGGCGGTGCGGGCATAGATCGGGCGGTTGAGGTCCAGACGGGTGCGGATGCCGCGCGGGCTGAGGTCCATCACCTCGTCGAGCACGCGTTCGAGCTTCGCTTCCTCGACCTGCCCCGTTCCGTGCAGATCGGCATAGATGGTCAGCGGCCGCGCCACGCCGATGGCGTAGGAGAGCTGGATCGTGCAGCGGTCGGCGAGGCCCGCCGCCACCACGTTCTTGGCGAGATAGCGCGCCGCATAGGCGGCCGAGCGGTCCACCTTGGTGGGGTCCTTGCCCGAAAAGGCCCCGCCTCCGTGCGGGGCCGAGCCACCATAGGTATCGACGATGATCTTGCGCCCGGTGAGCCCCGCATCGCCGTCCGGGCCGCCGATGACGAAAGTGCCGGTCGGGTTCACCCACCATTTCGTCGCGGGGGTGATCCAGCCATCGGGAAGCACGTCGCGAACATGGGGCTCGACGATGGCGCGGATATCCTCGCTGGTCTGGTGTTCATGCGCATGCTGGGTCGAGATGACGATGGACGTGGCCTCGACCGGCTTGCCCCCGGCATAGCGCAGGGAAATCTGTGACTTGGCGTCGGGACGCAGGTCCGGCTCCTGTCCCGACTTGCGCATTTCGGCAAGGCGGCGCAACACGGCATGGGCGTAATGGATCGGTGCGGGCATGAGTTCGGGTGTCTCGCGCGTCGCATAGCCGAACATGATCCCCTGATCGCCCGCACCCTCGTCGCGGCCATCGCGGCCGTCCACACCCTGGGCAATATGGGCAGATTGTTCATGCAGGAGGTTCGCGATCTCTTCCGAGTGGAATTTCTGCTGCTCGTAACCGATGTCGCGGATCGCCGCGCGGGCGACCTCCTCGACCTGCGCCTTCAACTGCGCGAGCTTGCTCCGGTCCGACAGGCCGACCTCGCCGCCGATGACCACCCGGCCGGTCGTGGCAAAGGTTTCGCAGGCGACCCGCGCCAGCGGTTCCTGCGCGATGAAGGCGTCGAGGATCTCGTCGGAGATGCGGTCGCACAATTTGTCGGGGTGCCCCTCGGAGACGGATTCCGAGGTGAAGACGTAGTCGAGACGTGCCATGGGGTGCTCCGTTGGGGTTCAGCCCGTCACGCCAGGAAGCCGTTGTGACGGGGAGTCGCGACAGGACTATTGCGCGCGGCAGGGGGCGTCAATGCGCGGCGGCACGGCGAGGCACCACCGACAGCAGGAGCCAGAGGCCGAGCAGAAGGGCGACGGGCCAGTCGCCGGTGCGCACCCAGGGCGGCGGGTCGAGCGCCTGCGGCAAGGCCGCATCGATCACGCCCGCCTCGCCCAGCGGGAGGCTCTCGATCACCCTGCCCCGCGCGTCGATCATCGCCGAGACGCCGGTATTGGCGGCGCGCAGCATCGGCAGCCCCTGTTCGATCGCCCGCATCCGCCCGAGCGCGAAATGCTGGTAGGGACCGGCAAAATCGCCGAACCATGCGTCATTGGTCGCGACGAGCAACACACGCGCACGCGCGGGCATCGCCCGAACCTCACCCGGAAAGATGCTCTCGTAACAGATGAGCGGCATCGCGGGGCCGATCCCCGGCACGTCGATCAGGGCCGGACCGGGGCCGGGGGAAAAGCCGCCGCCTTCGGAAGCGGCGAGCCCGTGGATACCGATCCGGGCCATGAGATCGCCGAAGGGCACATATTCGCCGAAGGGCACCAGATGGTGCTTGTCATAGAGCGCGGCAACCTCTCCTCGGCCCTCCAGCAGCGCGAGCGAATTGTAATAGCGCCCGCCCTCCTCGCGCTGGATGCCGAGCACCAGCGGCGCGCCTCCGGCCGCATCTGTGGCCATGGCCAGCACATCGGGAGCATGGTCGAGCAGCCACGGCAGCACCGTCTCGGGCCAGAGCACCAGATCGGGCGAACCCGGCGTGGCAGTCAGGTCCAGAAGGCGCCGCACATAGATCGGCACCTCCTCGGGGTCGGTCTTGTCCTCCTGCGCGACATTGGGCTGGACGATCCGCACGAACGGCGCATTGCCGTCCGGCGCTGGCGCGGGCCCAGGGTCGAGAAGCGGCAGCGTCAGCATGACCAACGCAGGCGGCAGGATCACGAGCGCACCGCCCGCGGGCGACAGGCCGCGCCGTAGCCCCAGAGCCATCGCCGCTGCCACGGCCAGCGTCGCAAGCGTCAGGCCCGACACGCCCCACAGGCGGATTGTCTGGATCAGGGGCGTCTCGCTCCAGACATGGCCGATGAGCGCCCAGGGGAAGCCGGTGAAGACCACGCCGCGCAGCATCTCGGCCCCGGCCCAGAGCGGCGCGAGAATCAGCGGCCCCGGCAGGCGCGAACGAGCCGCGACCCGGGCCGCCAGCCAGAAGGCCGCGCCCCAGAACAGGGCAAGCCCGCCGGTCATGGCTAGCAGGCCGAAAGGTGCCATCCAGCCGTCGCGCGCGGCATCGACCATGAACGGCCGGGTGATCCATTGCAGCGCGACGAGAAAGTGACCGAAGCCCAATGCCCAGCCACGGAGGAAGGCCCCGCGCGCCGCCAGCGGCACCGACAGCACCACCACCAGCGCGACAAGCGTCACCCAGGGCAAGGAGAACGGCACCTGACCGAGGGCGATCACCGCCCCGCTCGTCATCCACAGGGCCAGCCGCCCGAACAGGTTGCCCGGCAGCCAGCCCGCCATCGTCAGCCGGCCGCGTCCGCTTCGGGCATGGCGGGCGGCCAGAGGCGCAGACGGCGCAGGCGGCGCGGATCGGCCTCGATCACCTCGAAGCGCCAGCCGTCGGGATGATTCACCATCTCGCCCTGGACGGGCATATGCCCGGCCAGAAGCAGGACCAGCCCGCCCGCCGTCTCGACATCCTCGGCGTCAATCTCCTCATGCGCCGCCAGTTCGTAGCCCAGTTCGTGACACAGCTCGTCGAGATCGGCGCTCGCCTGCACGGTCCAGCTTCCGTCACGTTCGTGGTGGAAGGGGACGTCCTCTTCACTGTCATGTTCGTCGGCGATGGCACCGACGACCGTCTCGAGCAGGTCCTCGATGGTGACGAGCCCGTCGGTTCCACCCCATTCGTCCACGACAATGGCCATATGCGTGCGCCCGGCCTGCATCTTGTGCAGCAGCACGCTCGCCTGCATCGACTCCGGCACGAACAGAAGCGGCCGCAGCATCGCCCGCAGGTCGAAGCGCGCGGGAGTCGCGCCGGGCGGGACGAAGCCGTGCCGAAGCGCGAGATCCTTGAGATTCACGAGTCCGAGCGGCTGGTCGAGGCTGCCCTCGTAGACAGGGATTCTCGTGAAGCCGGTTGCACGGAAGATCTCGACCAGTTCCGGCAGGGTGATCGTCACGGGCACGGCCACGATCTCGGCGGCCGGCACGGCCACGTCCTCGATCCGCAGGCGGCGCAGGTTGACGAGCGAGGGCGCGGAACGCGCGTTTGCCCGGAGCGGGCGGTCGTCGGGTTCGGAAGGGATGAACACGTCGCGCAATCGCGACAGGAGACTGCGTCCCGGTTCCTCGTCAGAGGCGGGGTCGGCGGCCTCTCCCGCAGTGCCTTGCGCGCCGACGGCGGCCTCGGATGTATCCGTCATCTGCTTCACCCGCCGGGGCGGGCATGTCCTTTCCATCAACTCCTGTCCCGATATGGGTCAGGCACCCCCATTTTGCCAAGCACCTCGCGCTCGATCTCTTCCATGAGCGCGGCATCGGCGTCACGTTCGTGATCGAACCCCAGAAGATGCAGGGTCCCGTGAACGACGAGATGCAATGCGTGGTCGTGCAGGCTGCGCCCTGCCTCGGCGGCCTCGGCGGCGCAGATATCATAGGCGATGGCGATGTCGCCCAGTTCGATCACCTCGCCCGCAGGGTCCGGCAGCGGAAGCCCGGGCATCACGCCTGCCCGTTCGGCCCCGCGTTCCACCGAAGGCCAGGACAGCACATTCGTCGGCTGCGGCTTGCCCCGGAAATCAGCGTTGAGTTCGGCGATCCGGGCGTCGTTGCAGCCCAGCAGGCTGATCGCACAGGCCCCGGGCACCAGGCCGAGGCGGGCAACAACGCCTGACGCGGCGGCCTCGGCAAGTGCTTCAAGACCAAGTGCCTGCCAGCGCTGGTCCTCGATCAGGCATTCAACGATCATCGCGCGCCTTGTCGGCATCCGCCCCATGCCGCACCCTTTCGGCGTCGCGTTCCCATGCGTCGATGATCTTCGCAACCAGCGGGTGGCGCACCACATCGTCGCGCGTGAACAGGCTGAAGCTGATTCCCTCGACTCCGCGCAGGAGGCGCTCCGCCTCGATCAGGCCGGAATGCACGCCGCGCGGCAAGTCGACCTGGGTACGGTCCCCGGTGACGACCATGCGCGAGCCTTCGCCCAGACGGGTAAGAAACATCTTCATCTGCATCACGGTCGCATTCTGCGCCTCGTCCAGCACGACGAAGGCATGGGACAGCGTGCGCCCGCGCATGAAGGCCAGGGGCGCGATCTCGATCACCTTTTCCTCGAGCATCCGCTGAAGCTGCTTCTGCGGCAGAAAGTCGTTCAATGCATCATAGAGCGGCTGCATGTAGGGATCGACCTTCTCCTTCATGTCGCCGGGCAGGAAGCCCAGCCTCTCGCCTGCCTCGACGGCCGGGCGCGAGAGGATGATCCGGTCCACATGGCCGCCGAGAAACAGCGAGACTCCGACGGCGACGGCAAGATAGGTCTTGCCGGTGCCCGCAGGGCCGATGCCGAAGCACAGTTCGTTCCGCAAGAGCGACTGGACATAGACCCGCTGCGCATCGCTGCGCGGCTCCACCACCTTGCGGCGGGTGCGAAGCTCGAATCTGTCGCCGGGGAACATGTCCATCTGGCGCGCCTGGCCGCGCGGGGTGACGCGCAACTCGCGGTCGATGTCGGCACCCGTCACATCGCGCCCCGCTTCGATTCGTGCGTAAAGCGCCTCGAGGACGCGCGCAGCCGCGGCGCGGTCTTCCACCCCTCCAACGATCAGAAGGCTGTTGCCGCGCTGCACGATCTGGACCCCGAGCCGGTCCTCCACCTGCTTGAGGTTTCGCCCGTATTCCCCGCACAGGAGCGCGAGGCGCCGGTTGTCGGCAAAATCGAGAACCGTCTCGGACGGGCTGGCGATGGTCAAACGGGGCTCCCCGGACTGAATGCATGTTCACCGTGGCAAAGGATCGCGCGCCGCACAAGGGGCGGCGAACAATATCACATGGCTGTCACACTCGGCCGATGGGAGGCCCTGCGAACCGTCCGGCTGCGCGCGAGCAGCCCCGCCAGAGCGAAAGGGCCGCAGCAACCTGCGGCCCCGTCATTCCTGCATCCTGCCGGTCGTCAGCGGCAGACCACCTGGCCCGACGCCGTCTGGCGCAGCCCGCTGGGGCACCGACCCTCGCGCAGCACGCCGACCGGCGGATTGTAGGCACCCGAGGGCACCCAGTCGCCGATCCCGGCCGAGCGGGTCTGATAGTCGCGCACCACCGTACCCGGCGGATACATGTCGTTGCAGATCGGCAGGCCCGAGGAGGCGTCCCGGCGGCGGCCTGCGTAACCCTCGACGCCGTCATCCAGAATCCACGCCTGGCAACCGTCCGGATCATAGGCCAGACCCGGCATCCGCGCCGCAGACAGCGGCACAGTATCGATTCCCTGATCAACCGGGCGCGCGATGATCGGCAGTTCGCCATCGGGGCCGATGCCCGGATAGGGTGTCAGACAGCCCGAGAGCGCGAAGCCTGCGACGAGGAGGAGCGGAGCGGTCAGTATCTTCGACATGGTCACCTCACCACCTGTAGCAGACGATTTCGACACGACGGTTCAACTGCATGTTCGCCGCCGAATCGTTTGGCGCGATCGGGCGAAGCTCGCCAAAGCCGATCACGCGCTCGACCACGGCCCCGGCCTCGCGCGCGACCTGATAGACGGAATTGGCGCGACGCTCCGAAAGAGCCTGGTTGTATTCGATCGAGGCGCGCGAATCGGTGTGCCCGTAGATCGAATAGGAGAAGGCACCCGAGGTGCGGAAGAATTCCAGCAGCCGGGCGCGGCCCTCGGCCGTCAGCGTATGGCCGTCGGTCGGGAAGAGCGTGTCGGTGTTCGCGACAAGGCAGGTGTTCACCTCCAGGCAGACGGGCAGACCCGTCTCGCGGTCGACCCGGTCGAGCATGTAACCCTCGATCCCGCCATCGGCATACCAGTACATGCAGCCGTCGGGCGCGACCCAGACGCCCCAGTCGATCATCCCCGTCGCACCGGGCAATTGCTGCGCGGACACCACAGCCGGACCCCATGCCATTGCCAGCGCAGCCACCACGGCCGCCAAGGCATTGCGAATTGTGCTCATCGCCCCGGTCACCCCCCATATCGTTCTGACACGATGGCCGCCCTGGAACGCCGGGTCAGGCAGATACCCGGCGGCAGCCATTACATTACCACCTGTTACTTCACGCGGATCGCCAAGAGTTGCAACAAAAAAGGCCAAATGGCCCGGTTCACCGCGTTATAATCGACGACAGGCGGCAGCATTGTCGCGGTCGGGGAAACCTTTACCCGGCTGCGAGCAGTTTCCCGGCCAGGGAATGCGCCGCCGAGCCGGTGATTCTGACACGGTGGATGCCGCCTTTCACGCTGTCCGGGGCCTCGGCATGAACGGCGTGGAGATATTCGGACTTGCCGACCCATTGCCCCGGCAGGCGGCCCGGCTTCTCGAACAGGACCGAGACCTCACGCCCGACCATCGCCTCCTGCGCGGCGCGGGCCTGCTGGTCGATCAGGGCCTGCAGGCTTTGCAGACGCTCGCCTACCAGAGCCGCGGGCAGTTCCTCGCGCGCGGCAGCAGGTGTGCCGGGACGGGGCGAGTACCGGAAGGAATAGGCCGCGCCGTAACCCACCTCGCGGACCAGCGCCATCGTGTCCTCGAATTCCGCGTCCGTCTCGCCGGGGAAGCCGACGATGAAATCCGATGACAGCAGGATGTCGGGCCGCGCCGCGCGAATGCGTTCGATCAGGCGGAGATATGCCTCGGCCGTGTGCTTGCGGTTCATCGCCCTGAGCACCCGGTCCGAGCCCGACTGCACCGGCAGGTGCAGATAGGGCATGAGCTTGTCCTCCTCACCATGCGCGGCGACGAGCGCATCATCCATGTCGTTGGGGTGGCTGGTGGTGTAGCGGATGCGGTCGAGCCCGTCGATCCGCGCAAGCAGGCCGACCAGTGCGGCGAGGCCGCCTTCCGATCCGTCCGCCATCTCGCCATGCCAGGCATTCACGTTCTGGCCCAGCAGCGTGATCTCGCGCACCCCCGCCTCGACCAGCGCGCGGGCCTCCTCGGCCACCTTCGCGGCCGGGCGGCTGACCTCGGCACCCCTCGTGTAGGGGACGACACAGAAGGCGCAGAACTTGTCGCAGCCTTCCTGCACGGTGAGAAATGCGGTCGGCCCGCGCGCGGCGCGGCGACGGCCTCCCAGTTCGGCGAATTTGTCCTCGACCGGAAAATCGGTATCGACGACGCGCCGCCCCTCGCGAGCGGCGCGGGTCATCTCGGGCAGGCGGAAATAGCTCTGCGGCCCCACCACCAGATCGACCACCGGCGCACGGCGGATGATCTCCTCGCCCTCCGCCTGGGCCACGCAGCCGGCAACGCCGATACGCAGGTCGGGGTTGTCGTCCTTCAGCTGCTTGAGCCGACCCAGTTCGGAAAAGACCTTCTCGGCCGCCTTCTCGCGGATATGGCAGGTGTTGAGCAGGATCATGTCCGCCTCTTCCTGCCGGTCGGTCGTCACATAGCCCTCGGCGGCGAGGGTCTCGGCCATCCGCTCGCTGTCATAGACATTCATCTGACAGCCATAGGTCTTGACGAAGAGCTTTCTGGGCGCGGACATCGGCATCCCCCGGGCGGCACGGCGGTGTGACGGGCTTTTCCCTTAACTGCGCAGGGCCGCACTTGCAATCGCACGAGGGCTGGCGGAACGTCCGGGACCATGAGCCTCCGCTTCGAAAGCCTTGCCGATTTTCTCGACCGTGGCAGCGCGGCGCTGGCACACGGCCCGGTCGCATTGATTCTTGTCGAGGATGCCACCGAATACGCCTCGACCCTGCGCCATCACCTCGACGCGGGCTTTCGCGCGGTAGTGGCCTTCGCGCCCCCCGACCTCGCCCTGCCGTCGTTCGACGATCCGCGCCTGAGTCTCGTCATGGCCCCCGTACTCTCGCCCGGTGCCATGCCGGCAATCGTCAATCCCTGCATCGACGCCGCGCCTGCGGGAACCTGGTTCTATTACGGCTGGAACGCCGAATACCTGTTCACCCCGTTCCGCGAGAGCCGCAGCGTGGGCGAACTCCTCGCCTTCGTGGCCGAGGAACGGCGCGCCTCGGTCCTCGCCTATGTCATCGACCTTTACGCCGATGATCTGACGCTCGTCCCCGACGCGGTCTCGCTGGAGCGGGCGCATATGGACCGGACGGGTTACTACGCACTCGCCCGCAAGGGGGCGAACGGGCAGCCGGCGGAGCGGCAGCTCGATTTCTTCGGCGGCCTGCGCTGGCGGTTCGAGGAACATGTCCCCGGCGCCCGCCGCCGCATCGACCGGGTCGCACTGTTCCGCACGGCCAAGGGGCTGCGGATCGGGACCGACCACATGTTCGATATCGCCGAATACAATACCTATGCCTGCCCCTGGCACAATTCGCCGACCGCCACGGTCTGCTCGTTCCGCACCGCAAAGGCGCTGAAGCGCAACCCGGGTTCGAGGTTCGCCATCGACAGTTTCATGTGGCACAACTCCGTGCCGTTCGAATGGCATTCGCGCCAGTTGCTCGACCTTGGCCTGATGGAACCCGGCCAGTGGTTCTAGGGCGCGTCCTGCAGGTTTTTCAGATACGGGCAAACTTGCCGCAATTGACAGGTTTCGGCCCGCGATTGCCTTGGAACGCAATGAGCCGCAAGGAAGAAAGCCAGGCCGTAGCTGCCGGGCGGGGGCTTCCCTCAACCCGGTGCCCTGTCGAACATATGTCCGAAAGCCGTCGTCCCGTCCGGATTGCGGAAGCAGGGCGTGTTGAAAAATCCGACGATGTCGTGTTCCGGGCCGGTCCGGAAACCGGAATCCAGCGCATGGCTGTCGCCGGTCTCCGGATCACGCGCGGCGATGTTCACGCCGCCGTTGTCGAGCAGCCGGTAGCGTGTGACCTCCCAGCCCTGCTTCTTCCAGGCGTCATGCAGATTGCGAAGCTGCGCGCCCGCATCCCCGGCGGGTGCCCGGGCGCGCAACCCGATCCAGATGTAGAACACATCGTCGCGTTCGGTATCGGAACAGCGGTTTGCTCGCACCGAAAGCCGCTCGGGATCGACCGCAAGCTCACCGATCACGCGTTCGACGCGAGGCATGAATGCCTGCGCCACATCCTCCGGCGTGCCGGACGGCCCGGACCCGGCGGTCGCCACGCCGGCACCGGCGAGTCCCAGCGTCAGAAAAAGGCCGACCCCACTCCGTATCAGGGCGGCAATCATGTCGAATGCTCGCGGCGGCCGTAGCGTCCGGCCAGATCGACATCGCACCCCAGTTCCATCGCCGCACGATGGCCGGAATAGACGGCGGCTGCAATGGTGCCGGGTGCCTCGGCATCCCCGATCCGGCGGACCGAACGGATTTCCCCGGCGGCTTGCCGGTCCACGAGGGACCGGAGCCCGTCGTGAAGCTCCGTCATCGGGAGGCGGCGGCAGACAGGGATGACAAGATCGCAGTCCAGGACCGACCGGCGCCCCGAGAACACGCATTCCAGTTCGGCACGGCCCGTATCGACGGCAACAATCATCCGGTTGGTGACGATCTCCACACCCGCCTCGATCAGCGCGGCGTTCGAACTGTGGATTTCAGTCGTGAAAACCCCGTATTCGCACGGCCTTCCCGCAGGCGTGACCAGGGTCACCCGATGACCCGTCCGGCGCAGGTACAGGGCGATGACCGACCCCATGTAATAGTGATCGTCATCATAAATCACGACATGCTCCGCAGCGAGTTCCTGCTGCTCGAGCACCAGTTCGGCACTGACCACCATGCCGGGGGCCTCGCGCTCCAGCCCCGTGGCCGAATGCCGCCCGATGGTGTCGCCCGCCCATTTCGAGCCGGTCGCGATCAGCACATGATCGACCCCGAGATCGGGAATGTCGGCCGTTTCCAGACGGCTCTCCCGGAAGATCTCGACACTCGGCAACCTGTCGATCTGGCCGACGCGCCAGTCACGCACCCGCAGCCATTCGTTCAGGCCCGGCAGGCGGGCCTCGCGGCTGACGCGGCCGCCAAGGATGCGCCCGGCCTCGGCCAGCATCACCGCATGGCCACGCTCGCCCAGAACCCGCGCCGCTTCCAGCCCGGCCGGTCCTGCACCGACCACCAGCACCCGGGCAGGTGTCCCGGCCCGTCCCGCGCGTTCGGGATGCCAGCCCAGCCGCCATTCCTCGCCCATCGTCGGGTTCTGGGTGCAGCGCAGCGGCACCCCCGAGGAATCGTGCGCGTAGCAGATGTTGCAGCCGATACATTCGCGGATGTCACCGTACCGCCCTTCCTCGATCTTGCGCGGCAGGAACGGGTCGGCGATCGACGGACGCGCGGCCCCGATCAGATCCTGATGACCCGCCCGGATCGCCTGTGCCATCGTATCGGGCGAGGTGAAGCGCCCGACTGCCACGACCGGCTTCGAGCTCATGGATTTCGCATGGCCGATACTGTCGAGGAAGGCCGCTTCCTTGACGAAACGGCTGGTGCCCATCTCGACACCGTAATCGGGCACCGTCAGATCCCAGAGGTCCGGCAGTTCGGCAAGCAGGCCGAAGGCGTCATAGGTCTCGGGATCGGCCAGATCGACGCTGAACCGCGTGGCCACGGCAATCCTGCCGCCAACTGCCTCGCATGTGTCCTCGATCAGCTCACGCACGATGCGGGTGCGGTTTTCCAGCGACCCGCCGTATTCGTCCCCGCGATCGTTGATGGTCGGGTCGAGGAATTCCGACAGCAGATAACCGTGGGTCGCATAGACATAGACGATGTCGAACCCGGCCTCGACGGCCCGGCGGGCGGCGTCGCGGTGCCAGCGGCGAATATCGCGGATGTCCTGCCGGTCGATCTTGCGGGTCTGGCCCGGATTGAAGACGTTGGTGTCGGTCTGGGGCCGGTTGCGCAGGCCGAGGGGCGGCAGGCGGGTGGCAAGGTTCATCACCATGCCGCCGCCAAGCCACAGTTCGACCCCCGCCAGTGCGCCATGTTCGTGAACCGCATCCGTCATCAGCCGATGGGCGCGAATATCGCTGTCATCCCAGAGCGCGGCGAAGGGAAAGGCGTCGTTGTCCGATATTGGATGAACCGAGCAGTATTCGGTGTTCACGACGCCCCAGCCGCCCTCGGCCTTCACGCCGCGCATCGCCGCCGCCATCTGCGGCCGCTTCCAGCCCATGCCCGCACAATGAGGCACCTGATAGAAGCGGTTCCGCGTCGTCACCGGGCCGATCTTCAGGGGCTCAAACAATATGTCGTGGCGTGGGTCGCGCATGTCTGTCCGCCTGCAGCTAAAATATTTGAGCACTCAATTAAATCTTGAGTCAAGCATCCGTCATGCTAACCTCTCCGATGCCCCGGTCGGTGGGAAGGCAGATGGATCGGCCGGGCATCAGGGAGAAAAACATGCGTCACATAACGAAAGCAGCGGCAGGCGCGATTGCTGCGGCGTCTCTTGTCGCAGGCTCGCCACTGGCCGCGGACTCGAATCTGACGGTCTTCGACTGGGCCGGATACGAGGATCCGGGGTTTTTCAGCGCCTATGTCGAGGAACATGGCGACAGCCCGACCTTCGCCTTCTTCGGGGACGAGGAGGAAGCATTCCAGAAACTGCGGGCAGGCTTCCGCGCGGATGTCGCGCATCCCTGCTCGCAATCGATTCCGCGCTGGATCGATGCAGAGCTGCTTGCGCCCATCGACATCAGCCGGATCACGCACTGGGACGATCTGGAACCGGGGTTCCGCGACATTCCCGCCTACCAGAGGGACGGAGAGCATTACTTCGTGCCGATAGACTGGGGTTATACGATGACCACCTATAACACCGACTATCTGGACGAGGCCGATGTGCAGTCGCTGCAGGCCTTTGCCGACCCCGAACACGCAGGCCGGGTCTCGATCGGTGACAATGTCGATGACGCCTACGCGCTGGCATTCCTGGCCACCGGCGTGACCGATTGGACCGATGCCAGCGATGAAGAGTTCCAGGCCGCCTCGGACTTCCTGCGCCAGGTGCACCAGAATGTCCGGGCCTACTGGAGCGATGGCGCATCGCTGGCACAGTTGATGCAGAGCGGTGAGGTCTATCTGGCCTGGGCCTGGAACGAGACCTACTGGACCATGACCGCCGAGGGCTATCCGATCGCCATCAACAAGAACACGGACGAGGGCATATCGAGCTGGGCCTGCGGGTTTTCCCGACTCGCCAACGGGCCGGGGTCCGTGGATGATTTCTATGATTTCATCAACGCCTGGCTCGAGCCGGGAACGGCCGAATACCTGGTGACGGAATGGGGCTACGGCCATTCCAACATCGCGGCGATGGCGACGATGCCGCAGGACGATCTGGCTGCGGTCGGACTCGATTCCAGCGAGACCATCCGCGAGCATACGCTGTGGCAATCGCCGCCTTCCGCCGCGCTCCGCGAGCGGATGATCACCGAGTTCGAACTGATCAAGGCGGGGTTCTGAGGGCGTAGCCTCGTCAACGCGAGGAGCCGAAGGCGACCAGGCAACCCCGACCGCTTCGAGAGAAAGGTCGGAGTTGCTT
>CAYUBT010000014.1:0-6919 GCA_964443055.1 uncultured Rubellimicrobium sp. | reverse complement strand
ATCCGGGACGGGAGGGCATATCAGATCAGGGCCAGACCAACACACTTGCCCGACCGCTTCGAGAGAAAGGTCGGGGTTACTTCGCTTTGCTCGCAATGACGGTGCCGTCCCCTACTCGAACAGGACCACCGATTCCGCGCCCCAGCCGACCGTCACCGGGCTGCCGGATGGCAGGACCGAACGCCCGGCGGTGTTGCGCATGGAAATGGTGACCGGCTCCACGCCTCCGGCGAGCTGCACCGTGTAATAGGTCATGTCGCCGTAATAGACGGTTCCGACAACCGTTCCCGGGGTCGAACGCTCGGCCGGTTCCCTGCCGTCCGACAGAATGGTGAACATCTCCGGCCGGACACCGACCGTGTCGATGGTGGCCGGGTCAAGGGTCGTGGGGATCGATTCCGGGCGGAGCGTCACCTTCCCCAAGGCGGCGATCTCGACCGTGACGCCGCTTTCGTCCTCCGCCACGAATCCGGCAGGCAGGAAATTCATCACCCCGATGAAGGAGGCCACCCGCTTCGTCCGGGGGCGGCGGTAGAGTTCTTCCGGCGAGGCAAGCTGCGCGATTTCGCCCTCGAACATGACCGCGATCCGGTCGGACATGATCAGCGCCTCTTCCTGGTCATGCGTCACCAGAATGAATGTGATCCCGATGGATTGCTGCAAGGTGCGCAGCTCGACCTGCATCTGGTCGCGCAACTTGCGGTCCAGCGCCGAGAGCGGCTCATCCAGCAGCACGACTTTCGGCCGCATGACCAGGGCGCGCGCGAGGGCGACCCGCTGCCGCTGGCCGCCGGAAAGCTCGTGCGCGGCCCGCCTGCCGAAGCCTTCCAGATCCACCATGGCCAGCGCCCTTTCGACCTCGGCGGCGATGTCCGCCCTGGGCATCCGCCGGGTCTTGAGCCCGTAGCCGACATTCTCGGCAACGTTGAGATGCGGGAAGATGGCGTAGCTCTGGAACACCATGTTGGTGGGCCGCCGGTTCGCCGCGATGCCGGCCATGGGCTGCCCGCCGATCATGATCGTCCCCGAAGTCGGTTCGTCAAATCCCGCGATCAGGCGCAGCAGCGTGGTCTTGCCGCAACCGGAAGGCCCGAGCAGCGAGAAGAACTCGCCCTCGCGGATCTCGGCATTGATCCCCTTCAGCGCCTGAAACGACCCGAAGGCGCGCGTGACCTCGTCGAGCAGGATGATGCTGTTGCTTGTCCCCGGTGCCATCTACATCAATCCTCCGGTCGCTGAAGCCTCGAGACCCTGTCGGCGTGCTGCGCGGCGCCGGAACCATTCCGCCAGCACCAGAAGCACGACCGACAGCACCAGCAGGATGGTGCCGAGCGCCATGATCGACGGCAGCTTGGTCGGAAAGCGGAGCTGACTCCAGATATAGACGGGCAGCGTGACATCCGTGCCCGTCAGGAAAAAGGCGATCATGAACTCGTCCAGCGAGATCGTGAAGCAGATCAGCAGGCTGGAGATGACGCCGGGCATCACGAGCGGCAGGATCACCCGCCGGAAGGTTCCCCGGCGCGATTCCCCGAGATCGAGCGACGCCTCCTCAAGGCTGATGTCGAGCCCCTGAAAGGCCGATCCGAGGATCGCGACGGAAAACGGCATGCAGATCAGGACATGACCGGCGATGACCGTCCACAGCGACAGCGAAAGCCCGAGCTGGATGATCGGCACCAGCAGCGCGACGGCGACGAGTATTTCGGGCAGCACCAGCGGCAGCATGATGAATCCCATCGCCGGGGCCTTGCCCGGAAAGCGGTAGCGGGCTGCGGCACGCGCGGCGCTGGCCCCCAGGACCGTGCTGAGCACGGCGGCGGCAACGGCGACCAGCAGGCTGTTGCGCACCGCATCGTGCAGCGCTTCGGTCTGCCACAGCACGGTGAACCAGTCGGTTGTGAAACTGCTCAGCGGGAAGGCGACCACGGTCGCGTCGTTGAAGGCGAACAGCGGCAGAAGCACCACCGGCGCATAGAGAAACAGCATGTAGGCGACCGCGTAGACACTCAGCCATTTCGCGGATGCACCCCTCATCGGACCCGGCCTCCGAGCTTTCGGCCGACGAGACAGATCACGAGACTGATGACCCCGACGATGAGCATGGAGGATACCGCCAGCGCTGCTCCGAGGGGCGCGTTGTTGGCCCGGCTGAACTGCACCTGGATCATGTTGGCGATCATCAGCCCCTCGGTCCCGCCGACCAGGCGGGGCGTGATGAAATCCCCCATCGTCGGGATCAGGACGATCAGCGTGGCCGCGATCACGCCGGGCATGGCAAGAGGCAGGGTGATGCGGAAGAACCGGCGCATCGGTCCGTCCCCCAGATCCTCGGCAGCTTCCAGAAGCGAGCGGTCGATCTTCTCCAGCGCGACGAAAATCGGCAGGATGGCGAATGGAGCCCAGGCATGGGCCAGGGTCAGGACGACTGCGTTCGAGTTGTAGAGGATGAAGGTCAGCGGCTCGTCGATCAGGCCGACCTCGAGCAGGGCGGTGTTCAGCACCCCGTTGAAGCCGAGGATCACTTTCCACAGGAAAACCCGGATCAGGTAGCTGGTCCAGAACGGAACCGTGATCAGGAACAACCAGAGCGCCTTGCGCCGCCTGACGTGGAACGACACGAAATAGGCGATCGGAAAGGCCAGCAGGACAGTCGCCAGCGTCACGATCAGCGAGATCCTGAGCGACCGGAACATCAGGACCCGATAGATCGGCTGGGACCATGCCTCGCGGTAATTGTGCAGGGTCGGGGTCGTGTCAATGTCCAGATAGTTCTGGGTCCAGAAGCTGAAGGTCACGATCATGACCAGCGGTGCCGCCAGCATCACCAGCGCATAGCCCGCCGTCGGGCTGAGCAGGAGCAACCCGCGCCTGGCTTCGGTGTCCAGCTTCAGCCCCATGACACCGCCTCCCGCCGCGCCGATGCCCCGATACTGATCGAGACACGATTCGGGGGGCCTGACAACGGTTTCATGCGCATATGCCGCGCTGTCGCGATGATCGGCAGTGCCGCAGGGCGGCTCTCGGGCGGTTTCTGGGCACGGATGAAACCCTCATCGTCCTGCTCGCCAGCGGTGGATTGTCTTCCCCTAACAAACTTTCTTTAAGCGCTCAATCAAACAATTTGCCGCGAGACGATTTTTGCGCCATGCTCGCGCCATCCAGGCATCACCGGAAAGGGAGGTTCACCATGCGCCGGGGACGCACGAGACAGTCACAGGTCGAAGCAGCACCGCCGCGCCCCGACGGTTTCCACGCGGGCCTCACCTCGGCCTATACGCCCCTGAGCGATGCGGATGCGGACAAGATCATCGACACCGCAATCATGCTGCTTGCGGAGGCGGGTGTCGTGTTCGAGCCGGGGACAAGGGCGGACGACCTGTTGCGCGATGCGGGCTGCACCCTCGACGGCGAGGGGATCGTGAAGATCCCGCAGACGGTGACGCGGCGCGCACTCGAGACGGTGGCAAAAAAGACCGTGCTTTACGACCGCAACGGCGAGAACCCCGTCACCATCAGCCCCGATCACACCGTTTTCATGCCCGGCATGACCTGCATCGCCGTTTATGACGAAGAGACCGGCAAGCCGCGCCCGTCGAACCGCGAGGATCTCGCCGCCGTCACCCGGCTGGCCGACGGCCTGCCCAATATCGACGCCATCTGCGTGGCGGTGAAGAATGTCGCGGATTCGACCATGCACGGAGAGATCGACGAATTCGTCTGCATGATGGAGAACACCACCAAGCCGCTCGAATATCTCTGCGAGCATCCCGCGTCGCTCGATGCGGTGCTCGAGATCGCGACGGCGCTGCGCGGCGGACCCGCAGCGCTGGCCGAGCGGCCTTATTTCATTCACCTCGTCACGCCTCTGCCGGTGCATTTCGCCCGCATCCACATCGACCAGATCATCGACGCGATCGAGGCAGGGGTGCCGGTCGGCGTCGGCACATTGCCCATCGGGGGCGCGTCCTCGCCGATCACGCTCGCGGGCTGCCTCGTCCATTCGATGATGACTGATTTTGCGGCGATGGTGCTCGGCCAGCTCGTGAAGGAGGGAAGTTTCTGCGTCGGCGGCTCCGACGTGTTCTTCATGGAGCCCGCCACCGGCGCGATCGGCAGCTTCTCGCAGACCGCGATGGCCGACATGGCCGCCTGCCAGGTGCGCCGCAAGCTGGGTCTGCCGCCGCTGACCGGCTCGGGCGGGTGTTCGGTGGCGCGACGCTTCAACCAGGACGCGGTCTGGGAGATCGCGTCCAACATGATGCAGATGTTCTACAGCCGACCGTCGACCTGCGATTATCTCGGGTCTCTCGACCAGGGCCTGACCTATTCCGATCATGCCCTGCTGCTCTGCGATGACATGGCAGGGCTGTTGCGCAAGATGTGGGAGGGCGTGGAGGTCACCGACGACATGATCGGCACCGACCTGATGCGCGACCTCGGGCCGACCGGACAGTTTCTGGCCGAACAGCATACCGTCGACCATTGCCGGACCCAGGTCTGGAACTCGCGCTATCTCGGGCCGAACATCCCGCTGAGCAATGGCGGCCTCCCCGACCTCGACCTGATGGAGCGGATCGGGATCGACCTCGCCCGCCGCCGCGCCGCGCCACCACCACCTCCGCCGCCGGAGGCGGTGATGGAAGTGGCGCGCGACGTGCTCGCGCAGTTCGTGGGTCGGCTCCCGGAGTAGGTCGTTCGCCATCGCGAGGAGCCGCAGCCGACGCGGCAATCCCAACGGAATCGCACACGCCGCCGGGATTGCTTCGCTTCGCTCGCAATGACGAGGTTTCACACCCGCAATGACGGGGTGTCATGCCGCGCAACGACGGGGCGCTAACCCGCCCCGAAATGCTCCGGCAGCACCCGGGCCAGGAACGCGCGCACCCCTTCGAGCGCTTCATCACGCGAATAGCGCTCGGGGAAGAGATGCATGCGTTGCCAGTAGCCGTCGGTCAGCATGTCGATCCATGTCGAGAGCGCCTCGGCCGCATCCGCCTCGTCATCGGGAAAGAAGGCACCGCAGATCTCGCGGATCGCGTTGGTCCGGTTCAGGTCGAACTGCCGGGTGATGCCGGAATACCGGGGGGTGAAGCTCTGCTCGCCCCAGAAGGCATACCAGACCGACAGGGACTCCTTGTCGCAGATGTCATCGGCGAAATCGGCCTCGATCAGCGCCCAGAGCCTGTCCTTCGGGTCATCCCCGGCATTCTCGAGCGCGTGCTGCCAGTTGATCTCGTATTTCTGGTAGATGTCCTCGAGTGCCGCCGCCAGCAGCCCGGCCTTGGACTTGTAGTAGAACACCGCCACGCCCTGCGAGAGCCCCGCCTCCTGCGCCACGGTGGCCAGCGTGGTCCGGGCCAGCCCGTTGTGGATGATCGAGCGCCGGACGGCATCGAGAAGCTGACGCCGCCGCATGTCGGCGTTTTTTCTGCGCTCCCTGCCCGGCTTCTTCCGGGCCTGCACATCCTGCATGTTCATCGGGTCCACTCGCTGCACCTGCAACCATTGTTTCACACCTGACGAATGGTGTCAGGCCTCAAGTTTTATTTGAGCGCTCAAAAAGTAATTTACTGCCCGACTCTCTTCTCCTACAGTCCCTGCGACGCGGGGAGGACGATGGGCCGACACGACAGATATGACGCGATCATCGCCGGGGCCGGTCATAACGGCCTGACGACCGCCTGCTATCTTGCCCGGGCGGGTCTCAGGGTTCTGGTCGTCGAGAAGAACGACTGGATCGGCGGCGCGGCGGTCAGCCGGTCCCTGCACGAGGGCTGGACCTATTCGAACTGCTCCTATGTCTGTTCGCTCCTGCGCCGCGAGATCGTCCGCGATCTGGAACTGCCGCGGTTCGGGCTGCAGGTGATCCCCTACGAGGGCGGGGCCACCTTCACGCGGGACGGGGATTATTTCGCGTATTATTCCGACCACGACGCCCTGCGCCGCGAGATGGCGCGCCACAGTGCGGCCGATGCGGACGCCTATGCGCGTTTCAGCCAGACCGTCATACGCCAATGCCGCTTCATCCGGCCGTTCCTGCTGCGCAGCGCGCCCGACCCCGCATCGCTGAGGCCGCGCGACCTGGGCGAGCTTCTGTTCCTGATCCGGCAGGCGCATGGCCTGGGCCGCCGCGAACTGGACGAGACCCTGCGCTTCTGGACCATGTCCATCGGCGATTTTCTCGACCAGCATTTCGAGAGCGGCCTCATCAAGGCCCATCTGGCCGGCTCGGGCATCATCGGCACCGGGCTGGGGGTCTACTCGCCCGGGACGGCGTATGTGCTGCTGCATCACTACATGGGCGACGTGGACGGGACCATCGGTGCCTGGGGATTCGCGCGTGGCGGCATGGGCGCGATCTCGAATGCGCTGGGGGCCTGTCTCACGGAGGCGGGCGGCACCATCCTCACCGGTGCCGGCATCGACCGCTTCGTCACGCAAGGGGGCCGGGTGACGGGCGTCGTGCTGGACAACGGCGACACCTATCACGCGCCGGTCGTGGCCTCGAACATGGACATCAAGCGCACCTTCCTGAAACACACGGACCGCACGGCCCTGCCCGATGACTTCATCCGCGCGGTCGAGCGGTTCAAGATTCGCGGCTCGTCGGGCAAGCTCAACATCGCGCTCGACGCGCTGCCGGACATTCCGGCCGCGCCAGCGGGTGCCCCGTTCCTGCGCGGCGACCTGCATTGTTCCACATCACTGGCCGAACTCGAACGCGCCTATGACGACTGGAAGGAGGGGCGCTGGTCGCGCGAACCCTATTTCGACATGCTGATCCCCAGCCAGATCGACCCGACCATGGCCCCCAAGGGCAAGCATATGATGACGGTCTTCGTGCAATATGCGCCCTATGATCTCGAGGTGAACGGGCAGCGCTCGGGCGAGAACTGGAATGACGAGACGCGCAGGG
>CAYUBT010000013.1:0-26860 GCA_964443055.1 uncultured Rubellimicrobium sp. | reverse complement strand
GTCGTCATTTCGAGCGTCAGCGAAGCAATCCAGATGTTCCAACGCCTCTGCTTGATGCATCGGCGGACGCCGCCTCGCAATGACGGGATTCGGGGGAATCCTGCGGCCTGAACGCCTCACCGCGGCCCGGTTCGAGGTCGCCACATCAGTTCAGGGAAGGATGTGAGCTTCACGGCAACACGAGTCCGGAGCCCAGACGCTGCCTCTCCCTGCCTTGCACTCCACCCGCAGGCGCGGTATGGGGCACCGTCGAAGCGGCGGGACGGTCGCGGGCACGAGGATGTGGCAGGGTCGGGCAACCGGCCCTTTTCCGTTTTCTCCCGCGCATCGCCCCGCAAGACCGGCGGAGACAACCGCAAGGCCCGGATAAAGACACGCAAAGGATATCTGACTTAATGAGCGCGACAACCGCGATGGAGGAATTCGAAGCCCTCCTCAACGAAAGCTTCGAAATCGACACGCCGCAGGAAGGCAATGTCGTCAAGGGCAAGATCCTGGCCATCGAGGCCGGACAGGCCATCATCGACGTGGGCTACAAGATGGAAGGCCGCGTCGATCTCAAGGAATTCGCAGCCCCCGGCGAGGCTCCCGACGTCGGCGTCGGCGACGAGGTCGAGGTCTATCTGCGCGCGACCGAAAACGCCCGTGGCGAAGCCGTCATCAGCCGCGAGATGGCTCGCCGCGAAGAGGCCTGGGACAGGCTCGAAAAGGCTTACGAGCGCGAGGACCGCGTCGACGGTGCCATCTTCGGCCGCGTCAAGGGCGGCTTTACCGTCGATCTCGGCGGGGCCGTGGCCTTCTTGCCCGGCAGCCAGGTCGATGTGCGCCCGGTGCGCGATGCCGGCCCGCTCATGGGGCTCAAGCAGCCGTTCCAGATCCTCAAGATGGACCGCCGCCGCGGCAATATCGTCGTCTCGCGTCGTGCCATCCTTGAGGAAAGCCGCGCGGAACAGCGCGCCGAAGTGATCGCCAACCTGCACGAGGGTCAGGTCGTCGACGGCGTGGTGAAGAATATCACCGAATACGGTGCCTTCGTCGATCTGGGCGGGGTGGACGGGCTGCTGCACGTCACCGACATGGCCTGGCGCCGCGTCAACCACCCGTCCGAGATCGTCACCATCGGCGAGACCGTGAAGGTGCAGGTCATCAAGGTGAACCGCGAGACCCACCGCATCAGCCTCGGCATGAAGCAGCTGCAGGAAGACCCGTGGGATTCGGTCGAGCAGAGCTACCCGCTCGGCTCGGTCCACAAGGGCCGCGTGACCAATATCACCGACTACGGTGCCTTCGTCGAACTCGAGGCCGGGATCGAAGGGCTGGTCCATGTCTCCGAGATGAGCTGGACCAAGAAGAACGTCCATCCGGGCAAGATCGTCTCCACCTCGCAAGAGGTCGAGGTGATGGTGCTCGAGATCGACTCGGCCAAGCGCCGCGTGAGCCTCGGGCTCAAGCAGACCATGCGCAACCCGTGGGAAGTCTTCGCCGAAACCCACCCCGAAGGCTCCGAGGTCGAGGGCGAGGTGAAGAACACCACCGAGTTCGGCCTGTTCATCGGCCTGCCCGGCGATATCGACGGCATGGTGCACCTGTCCGACCTGACCTGGGAAGGGCGTGGCGAGGACGCGCTCGCGTCCTACCGCAAGGGCGACATCGTCCGCGCCAAGGTCATCGAGGTCGATGTCGACAAGGAGCGGATCTCACTTTCGGTCAAGGCACTCGGGACCGATCCCTTCGCCGAGGCCATCGGCGGCGTGAAACGCGGTTCGGTCATCACGGTCATCGTGACCAAGATCGAGGACGGCGGCATCGAGGTCGAATACGAGGGGATGAAGAGCTTCATCCGTCGCTCGGACCTCTCGCGCGACCGGCAGGAGCAGCGTCCCGAACGCTTCCAGCCCGGCGACAAGGTAGATGTCCGCGTCGTCTCGGTCGATTCCAAGGCCCGCAAGCTCGGCCTGTCGATCAAGGCCCGCGAGATCGCCGAAGAGCAGGAGGCCGTGGCGCAATACGGCTCCTCCGACTCGGGCGCGAGCCTGGGCGACATCCTCGGCGCGGCCCTCAAGGGCAGCGAGGACTGAGCCTCCGACGAAGACCGGCGATCAAGGCCCGCAGCCCCGGCTGCGGGCCTTTTCGGTCGTGAAGCCCGTCCTTTCGTCATTGCGAGGAGGCGAAGCCGACGCGGCAAACCAGCAGCGCAGGACTGGGTCGCTTCGCGGGTGCTCGTGATGACGGAACGAGCGGTGGCTGCGGAACTCCGGGGTCGGCGGAACGGCTTGCAGGGCGTGCATCCGGCGGGCTAGGACGATGCGAGTCTTTCAGGGGAGAACCGCAATGGGCGCAGGTGGCGATTTTCAGGACCGGATGCTCTCGCTGGGGCTGGCGCGGGTCTCCGAGGCGGCGGCGATCGCCTGCGCCGACCATATCGGCCGGGGCGACGAGAAGGCCGCCGACCAGGCCGCCGTCGACGCGATGCGGCGCGAACTCAACAAGCTCGACATCACCGGCACCGTCGTCATCGGCGAGGGCGAGCGCGACGAGGCCCCCATGCTCTTCATCGGCGAGGAAGTGGGCACCGGCGAAGGCCCGGCGGTCGATATCGCACTCGATCCGCTCGAGGGCACGTCGCTCTGCGCCAAGGACATGCCCAATGCGCTCGCCGTCATCGCCATGGGGCCGCGCGGCTCGATGCTGCATGCACCCGATGTCTATATGGACAAGCTCGCCATCGGCCCGGGATATCGGCCCGGCGTCGTCACCATGGACATGAGCCCTTCGGAACGCGTCTCGGCGCTGGCCTCGGCCCGGGGCTGTTCGACCCGCGACATCACCGTCTGCGTGCTCGACCGCCCGCGTCACGCCGAGCTGATCGCCGAGATCCGCTCGACCGGCGCCGCCATCCGGCTCATCACCGACGGAGATGTCGCCGGCGTCATGCATACCGCCGAACGCGCGCATACCGGAATCGACATGTATATGGGCGAGGGCGGCGCGCCCGAGGGGGTGCTGGCGGCGGCCGCACTCAAATGCATGGGCGGGCAGTTCTTCGGCCGCCTCGTCTTTCGCAACGACGACGAGCGCGCGCGAGCGAGCAAGGCCGGGATCACCAATTTCGACCGGGTCTACACGCGCGACGATCTGGTTCAGGGGGACATGATCTTCGCGGCGACCGGGGTGACCAATGGCAGCCTCCTGCCCGGCATCCGCCGCGAGCCGGGGCATGTCACCGCCGAAACGCTGCTCATGCGTTCCAAGACCGGCTCGGTGCGGCGGATGGTCTACCGCAACCCCATCAGATGAACGCATTTCTCGGCGTCACCCGTTCGGCCACGGGCCGACGCTGGACCGGCCCCCACCCCGAGGACGAGCGCCGGGCCGAAGCACTGGCACGTGACGCCGGCCTTGCACTGCCGGTGGCGCGCATCCTTGCCCGGCAGGGTGTGGACGCTTCCGGGGCACCCGCCTTCCTTGAACCGCGCCTGCGCGACCTCCTGCCCGACCCGCGAGGATTGCGCGACATGGAGGAGGCGGCCGCGCGCCTGCTTCACGCCGCGCACAAGGGCGAGAAGATTGCCATCTTCGCGGATTACGACGTGGACGGCGGTGCCTCGGCCGCGCTCCTCCTCGACTGGCTGCATGTGCAGGGCCACAAGGCCACGCTCTATGTCCCCGACCGCATCGACGAGGGCTATGGCCCGAATGTCCCGGCCATGGAGGCGCTGGCTTGCGACCATTCGCTCATCCTCTGCGTCGATTGCGGCACGCTGAGCCATGACGCCATCGCCGCCGCGCGCGGCGCGGATGTCGTGGTGCTCGACCACCATCTGGGTGGCGAGGAACTGCCGCCCGCGCTGGCCGTGGTGAATCCCAACCGGCAGGACGAGGCGGGCGGGTTGTCGCATCTCTGCGCGGCTGGCGTCGTGTTCCTTGTGCTGGTCGAAGCCGGGCGGCAGATCCGCGCGGGCGGCGGGCAGCCGCCCGATCTCATGGACTCGCTCGATCTGGTTGCGCTGGCCACGGTCGCCGATGTCGCGCCGCTTGTGGGCGTGAACCGCGCCTTCGTCCGCACGGGCCTGCGGGTCATGGCGCAAAGGGGGCGGCCGGGACTCAGGGCACTGGCCGATGTTGCACGGCTCGACCGCGCACCCTCTGCCCATCATCTGGGCTTTCTGCTGGGGCCGCGCGTGAATGCAGGCGGGCGGATCGGCCGCGCCGATCTGGGTGCGCGACTGCTCTCGACCCGTGATGTGACCGAGGCGGAGATTCTGGCGCGCGAACTCGACCGCCTGAACGAGGAGCGCCGCGCCATCGAGGCCGCCGTGAAGGAAGAGGCGATGGCGCAGGTCGAGGCGCGGGGGGTCGATGGACCCCTGGCCTGGGCCGCAGGCGAGGGCTGGCATCCGGGCGTCGTCGGCATTGTGGCGGCGCGGCTGAAGGAGGCTACCGGCCGCCCCGCCGTGGTCATCGGCCTCGACGGTGACACGGGCAAGGGTTCGGCGCGCTCGGTCGCAGGTGTGGACCTTGGGGCGGCCGTGCAGCGCCTGCAGGCCGAGGGGCTGATCGAGAGGGGCGGCGGGCATCCGATGGCGGCGGGCCTGACGCTGGCGCGCGGGCAGATCGGCCCGGCGATGGAGCGGCTTGGCGCGCTTCTCGCGCGGCAGGGCGCAGGCACCGGCGGTGCGAGTGATCTGCGGCTCGATGGTGCGCTGATGGCCGGGGCGGCGACGCTCGAGTTGCTCGATGCGCTCGAGGCAGCCGGCCCGTTCGGTGCCGGCGCACCCGCGCCACGCTTCGCCCTGCCCGGTGCGCGCGTGGCTTTCGCCCGCGTGGTCGGGGCGGATCACCTGAAGCTCACACTCGAGGACGAGGCTGGCGCGCGGCTCGACGCCATCGCCTTCGGCGCTGCGCGCAGTCCGCTTGGCGCGGCCCTGCAGCCCGGCGCGCGCGCACATGTGGCCGGACGGCTCGAACTCAACCACTGGCAGGGGCGCAGCACGGTGCAACTGCGCATCGACGACGCGGCAGGGGCCTGAACGCGCAGGACAAAGGAATTGCGCGTCAGCCCCCTTGCACCCTGCAGCACCATACCGTAAGGAGCCGCTCACCGACAGGATGGCCCGTTCGTCTATCGGTTAGGACGCCAGGTTTTCAACCTGGAAAGAGGGGTTCGATTCCCCTACGGGCTACCATCGGCCTTCCGGCAAATCTCTGGCCTTGGCCCCGTCCGGGTCAGCCGGTTGACATATCTCAATCACAACATGTGCCTTGTCAGGCACCCCTGCGGCCAATCATCCCGGACCGGGTTGTCACCCGTGCCCCCCGGCCTATCTGAAGCATGAGCCCAAGCGCATCGGCCTGACCGGAAGCGCATTGCCCACACCGGAAACAGCAAAAAAGGACAGCCCATGCTCCATGTCGATCTGCCCTCCCGCGATGAGCTTGCCCGGCTCGCGACCGCGCGTTCGGACGCCTCCGTCTCGGTCTATCTGCGGACCACTCCGGTCACGCAGGAGACCCAGGCCTCGCGGATCGAGTTCGGCAACCTCCTGCGCGAGGCGCAGAACCAGTTGCAGGACGCCGCATTCGACAAGCGTCGTCTTGCCGCGCTGATGGACCCGCTCCACGACCTGCTCGACGATGATGAATTCTGGACATACCAGGCCAACAGCCTCGCCGTCTTCGCAACGCCCGACCGGCTCGTGACCTACCGGCTCGCCAACGAACTGACCTCGATGGTGCAGGTCGCCGATCGATTCCATCTCAAGCCGATCTTCCGGGCGACGACCTTCGGCCACTCGGCCTTCATCCTCGCACTTTCCGAGAACGCCGTGCGGCTGGCCGAGATGCACCCGAATCTTCCGGCCGAGGAGATCAGGGTTCCCGACCTGCCGACCGACGCTGCGTCAGCGGCCGGAAAATCGACGCTGAACGACCGCACCTTCAGTGGGCGTATCCATGGCTCGGAAGGGCAGAATGTCCGCTTCCAGCAATATCTGCGCAAGATCGACACGGCGCTGCGGCCCGTGCTCGCCGGTCGCGACACGCCGCTGATCCTTGCGGCAACCGGGCGCCTTGCCGACATGTTCCGCCAGACGACCAGCTATCCGCATCTTCTCGAAGGCGGCATCGTCGAAAGCCCCGACAGGCTCTCCGGACGGGAACTGGCGGCGAAGGCCCGCCCGGTGCTCGACGCCTCCTACGCGCAGACCATCGCCGAGCTGCGCGACCTCTATTCCGAACGTGCAGGCAGCCACCGCGCGACGAGCGACATCTCGACCGCCGCACGCGCCGCCACGTTTGGTGCAATCGACACGCTGATGGTCGATATCGATTCCGTCATCCCCGGCTTCGTCGATGACGAGACCGGCGCCGTCACCTTCGTCGAGGTCGATGACGCCAAGGCCTATGGCGTGGTTGACGAAATCGCCGCAAGGGCACTGGCGAGCGGCGCACGCATTCTCGGCGTGCGCAGGGAGGACCTGCCCGAAGGCGGGGACATGGCGGCGATCCTTCGCTACGCACTCTGATCCCGCCACAGGGCCCAAAACCGGCGGCAGCCCGAAAGCTGCCGCTTTTCGTTTTCAGCAGGGGCCTGTCAGCCGCCCCAATGCTCGATTACTTCCAGCCCGCCGCTCCAGATCATCTTGCCCGCGACATAGAGGATGATGAACAGGCCGACCCAGGCGATCCAGCGGTGACGGTTCAGGAGCCGGGCGATGAAGGTGGCCGCCGCTCCCATGAGCGCGACCGACAGAACGAGGCCGATGACAAGGACAGTCGGATGTTCGCGCGCCGCCCCCGCGACAGCGAGCACGTTGTCGAGCGACATCGACACGTCGGCGATGACGATCTGCGTCACCGCATCGCGCAGGGACTTCTTTCTCGGGGCAGCCGTCCCGGGTGGCACATTGGCGAGAGCCTCCTCGGGGTTGACGTCGACGATGTCATGCGCACCGGGACCTGCCTGCAACTCGCGATACATCTTCCAGCAGACCCAGAGCAGCAGGAGTCCGCCGGCGAGCAGGAGGCCCTTGATCCCCAGAAGCGTGGTCGTTGCGAGCGCGAAGACGATCCGCAGGATCGTTGCTGCGGCGATTCCGATCAGGATGGCCCGGCTGCGCTGCACCTTGGGCAGGCCCGCCGCCGCCAGGCCGATGACAACCGCGTTATCGCCCGCAAGGACAAGATCGATGAGAATGACCTGACCAAGCGTGGCCAGGCCCTCGGGCGTTAGAAAGTCCATCTGTCCCTCGGGGATATCTTCAATTTCCCTGCACCTAGATACGGATTTACCGGCTTTCAACGTGCTGCGTGAAATAATCTCCGGCTTGAGCGCCCGCAGCGACACGCATAGGGAGGGGCCGGAGGTGGAGGATGCTCTCCTATCAGCACGCATATCACGCGGGGAATCTGGCCGATGTCCACAAACATGCGGTGCTCGCCTTCTGCCTTGACTACATGGTCCTGAAGGACAAGCCGCTGTCCTATCTCGAAACCCATGCGGGGCGCGGGCTTTACGATCTCGCCGCGCCCGAGGCCCTGCGCACTGGCGAGGCGGCCGCAGGCATCGCCCGGGCGCAGGAATGGTTCGCGCCGGAGCACCCCTACATGCGCGCAATTGCGGCAGTGCGCGACAGGCACGAACCGTCGGCCTATCCGGGCTCTCCGCTGATCGCGGCGGCGCTGTTGCGCCGGGAGGACCGGATGCATCTGGCCGAGCTTCACCCGCAGGAATATGCGGCGCTGGTCCGGGCGATGGAGGGGGCAGTGCCGTCGGTGCGCATCCTGCGCGAGGACGGGATAAGGATGGCGCTCGCCGCCTGTCCGCCGATGCCCCGGCGCGGGCTTGCGCTGGTCGATCCCTCCTGGGAGGTAAAGGAGGATTACACCCGCATCCCCGCATTCCTGCGCAGGCTCAACCGCATCTGGAACGTCGGCACGCTCATTCTCTGGTATCCGCTGCTGCGCGACGGCCCGCATCGCGGGATGATCGCCGGACTGCAGGAGGCGCTTCCCGGGGCAATCCCGCATGAGGTGGCCTTTCCGCCCGCGCGCGAAGGTCACCGGATGGAGGGGTCGGGCCTCTTCATCATCAACCCGCCCTGGGGGATCGAGGACGAGCTCGCCCGGCTGTCCGCGCGGTTTGCGGCGCTGCCGGAACGCACCGGTGCCTCGTCAATACGAGGGGGCGGCGGCGCGGCAATCCACCCCTGATGTCTCGATTTCTCCGTCTACGGTTCACGATGCCGATAATCCTGCACAAGACATTTGCATCACCTCGCACAAGGCCATAATCCCCTGCCATGATCGACCTTCTGCGCCGCCTCTTCACCCCGGACCCCGAGCCGCTCACCGATACGGATGCGCGCGTCGCGCTTGCCGCGCTCCTGGTGCGGGTCGCCAAGTCGGACGGGATCTATCTGTCCGAGGAAATCGCCCGGATCGACCGTATCCTCTCCGCGCGCTACGAGTTGAACCCGGTTGAAGCAATGCAGTTGCGCGCCCGGGCCGAGGAGGTCGAGCGCGACGCACCCGACACCGTCCGCTTCACCCGTGCGATCAAGGCGGCGGTGCCCTACGAGCAGCGCATGGCAGTGACCGAGGCACTCTGGTCGGTCGCCATCGCCGACGGGGTGCGCGGCGACGACGAGACGGCGCTCATGCGCACGGTGGCCCCGCTTCTGGGCATCTCGGACCCCGACAACGCCATCGCCCGCCAGCGCGCCGAGGCGGCGCTCACGACGAGGGGCTGACGGCCAGGCCACACCCCCCGGTGCCGGAGCAGGCGCGACCCTTCGCCGCCATCGGCCGCCACACCGCCCACCCCGGGCATAACGACGAGCCTGCCGGACGATATGACGGCTCCGTCAGGCGCCCGGGCCATTGCAAATCGCGGCCAAATGGGCTGCACTCTCGCGGACAACAGGGACGGGATGATCGTGGACAACACGGCGCCGGTATTGGAAATCCGGGATCTGCACAAATCCTATGGCGGGCTCGAGGTGCTCAAGGGCGTCTCGATCCGTGCGCCGGCGGGCCATGTGGTGGCGATGATCGGCTCTTCGGGGTCCGGGAAGTCCACGCTGTTGCGCTGCTCGAACCTGCTTGAGGACAGCCAGCAGGGCGACATCATCTTCTGCGGCGAACCCGTGCGCTGGAAAGGCACGGGCCTGAACCGTCGCCCCGCAGATCACGCGCAGCTTGTGCGCATCCGCACGAATCTCTCGATGGTGTTCCAGCAGTTCAATCTCTGGTCGCATCTGAGCGTGCTGCAGAACGTGATGGAGGCCCCGGTCCATGTGTTGAAACGCAACCGGGCCGAGGTCGAGGACAAGGCCCGTGCATATCTGGACAAGGTCGGGATAGGCGACAAGGCCGATGCCTGGCCCGCGCAACTTTCCGGCGGACAGCAGCAGCGCGCGGCGATTGCGCGCGCCCTGTGCATGGAACCCAAGGCGCTTCTGTTCGACGAACCCACCTCCGCGCTCGACCCCGAGCTTGAACAGGAGGTCGTGCGCGTCATCAAGGCGCTCGCCGAAGAGGGGCGGACGATGATCATCGTCACCCATGACATGAAGCTCGCCGCCGATGTCGCCGATCACGTCGTCTTCCTGCATCAGGGCCTGATCGAGGAGGAGGGACCGCCCGAGGCGGTCTTCGGCGCGCCCAGGTCCGCACGGCTGCGGCAGTTCCTGTCACATTCGGTGCCGGCATGATCCGCGCGGCGGCCGGTCTTGCGCTCGTCGTGGCGCTTCCGGTCATGGCCGACGAATTGCATATCTGCACCGAGGTCGATTACCCGCCCTTCATGGCCCTTGACGGCCATGGAGAGCTTTACGGCTTCGACCGCGACCTGGGCGAGGCGATCTGCGCGACGATGGCGGCGGCCTGCACCTGGAAGGTGCACGAGTTCGACAAGATCCTCGAAACCGTCGCCGCAGGCGATTGCGACATGGCAATCGCCTCGATCGCGGCCACGCCCGCGCGGCGCGAGATCGTCGATTTCAGCGCCCCCTACAGTGCAGGCGGGCCGAGCGCGGGCGTGTTTGCCGGGTTCGACCCCAACCAGCGCATCGACGGCGCGCGGATCGGGGTGCAGGCAGGCACCGTCCATGCCGAACATCTGGCCGAGACTGGGCGGCAGGCCATCGTCTTCGCCTCGAACGGCGAGGCGCTCGAAGCGCTTGCGGAACGCAGGATCGACCTGCTCTTCACCTCGGACGGGGTCATCCGGCGCGCGCAGGAAGGCCAGTATCCGGGCCTGCGCCCGCTCCGGGTCGAGGAGATCGAAGGCTGGGGCACCGCCGTCGCGGTGGCCCGTGGCGCAGACATCTTGCGCGAACGGATCAGCGAGGCCATTCACATCCTGCAGGATGATGGCACTATCGAGAGACTCCAGGCGCGCTGGTTCGCGCCCGGCACGACGACATGAACGAAACTGTTACCAACGGGAGACTGACAATGAAGACTGCACTGATGACCACCGCATTCGCGGCGCTCATGGCCACATCGGCCATGGCGCAGGATGTCGTCCGCATCGGCACCGAGGGCGCCTATCCTCCGTACAACTTCATCAACGACGCGGGCCAGGTTGACGGCTTCGAACGCGAACTGGGCGACGCGATCTGCGAACGCGCGGGGCTGAACTGCGAATGGGTCATGAACGACTGGGATTCGATCATTCCCAACCTGACGTCGGGCAACTACGACGTGATCATGGCCGGGATGAGCATCACCGAAGAGCGCCAGCAGGTGGTCGATTTCAGCCAGGAATACTACCCGCCGACCGCCTCGGCCTATATGGCGACCTCGGAAGATGCCAATTACCAGACCGGCATCATTTCGGCCCAGACCTCGACGATCCAGTCGTCCTATATCGCGGAGTCCGAGGCGACGCTCCTCGAATTCGCCAACCCCGAGGAAAGCATCCAGGCCGTGCGTGACGGCGAGGCCGATGCCGTCTTCGCCGACTGGGACTATCTCCTGCCCATCGTCGAAGCCTCGGGCGGCGAACTGGTGTTCGTGGGTGACCGTATCCCCATCGGCGGCGGAATCGGGCCGGCGTTCCGCAAGGGCGACGATGCGCTGCGTGCACAATTCGATGCCGTGATCGGCGAGATGAAGGAGGACGGCTCCCTCAACGAGATGCTGGCCCGCTGGTTCTCCGACGGGGCGCGCGTGCCCTCATTCTGAGCCGGGCAACCGGCCGGGGATTTACCCCCGGCCCTGCGCGGGGCGGCCCAGCGGCCGCCCCGCGAGGATAGGCGATGTTCGAGTGCTGCACCGATCCCGCCGAGCTGGACCGGCTCGCGTGGATGGCCTGCTATCTGACCACCACGAAGCACATGTCGCTCTACTGGTCCGTAGGCGTCGTGCTCCTGCTGCTGGCCATCACGGCCCCGGTCGCGCTGCTGATGGGATTCGGCGGCGCAATGGCGGCGCGGTCGCGCATCTGGCCGCTCTCGTGGATCGGGAAGGCCTATATCCTGATCGTGCGGGGCGTGCCCGATATCGCCTTCTTCATGTTCTTCGTCATCGCGCTCGACCAGTTCTTCGAATATGTCCGCCACCATGTGAAATGCCCCGAGTGGACCGAGCCGATCCGTCAGAACGGCAATTTCATCGTCTGCGCCGAAGCGAAGCTGCCACTCTCGAGCGCGCCCCAGTATATTCACGAGATCTACGGCTTCGGCCTCGCGGTCATCACCTTCGCCATCATCTTCGGCGCCTTTGCCGCAAATGTGATCTTCGGCGCGATGCGGGCCGTGCCGCGTGCGCAGATCGAGACGGCGGAGGCCTATGGCATGTCGCAGCACCAGGCCTTCTGGCGCATCCTCGTGCCGCAGATGTGGATCTATGCCCTGCCCGGCCTGTCGAACCTGTGGATGATCCTGATCAAGGCCACACCGCTCCTGTTCCTGCTGGGCGTGCAGGACATCGTCTACTGGGCGCGCGAACTGGGCGGAGCCAAGACCCCGCGTTTCACCGACTATCCGCATGGTGACTGGCGGATCTGGTATTTCCTGTTCCTCCTGGTGTTCTACCTCTGCCTGACGCGCATCAGCGAGATCGGCCTCGACAGGCTCATGGCGCGGCTCACCCGCGGGCAGGCCACTTCAGGCGGCGAGGCCCAGCGAAAGGCCCAGGCGGCATGAGCTGTTTGGACACCATCCGGGACTTTGCCCTGCGGTCGATCTTCTCCGACCACTATACGGCCGAATTCACGCTCGGCGGCTGGTGGTCCTTCGGCCATACCTATCAGTTCGAGATCGCCTGGGGCGCAGAAAGGCTCCTGCCGCGGGCGGATTTCACCATCTGCCAGCAGATGACGCTGATCGGCTCGGGGATGTTGTGGAACATCTATTTCGGGGTACTCACGCTCCTTGCCGGTTTCCTGTTCGCAACGGTGATCGCCGTGGCGCGGGCGTCGTCCAACCCCTGGCTGCGCAAGCCCGCCGAATGGTTCATTCTCGTCTTTCGCGGCTCGCCGCTCTTCATCCAGTTCTTCTTCGGCTATTTCTGTTTCCTGGCGCTGAAGAACTGGAGCCCGTTCTTCTCGCCTCTCACCTCGGCCGCGCTCGGCGCGGCGGTCGTGCTGTTTCTCAACACCTCCGCCTATTCGGCCGAAATCTTCCGCGGCGCGCTTCTGGCCATTCCCAAGGGCGACACAGAGGCGGCCGATGCCTATGGCCTTTCAGGCTGGTCGCGGTTCCGGCGCATCGTCTGGCCCACCATGCTGCGCCTTGCCTGGCCCGCCTACACGAACGAGGCGATCTTCCTCTTTCACTCGACCACGCTGGTGTTCTTTTCCGGTTTTCCGGCGACAAGCCAGCAGGGCGATGCGCTCTACTACGCGTCCTATTTCGCAGACAAGACTTTCAACCCCTTCATCCCCTATCCCATTCTTGCAGGGTATTTCATCCTGCTCACGCTGATCATCATCGGGCTTTTCGGGGTGATGAACCGGCGACTCAACCGTCACCTTCCGCAGGAGCGCCGCGCCCGGCTCCGGTTCAGACCCGCACAGGTTATCAGATGAGCTGGCTCGACGATCATCCCGAAGTCCGCCATGTCCGCGTCGGCACCGCCGACCTCAACGGTCAGCCGCGCGGCAAGAGCATCCCGGTCCGCTTCGCCCGCAGCTACGAGGAAGAGGGCACGCGGTTCCCGCTGTCGGTGCTCAATCTCGACATCTGGGGCGAGGATATCGAGGATTCGCCACTGGTCTTCGAGGTGGGAGACCCGGACGGGGTGCTGAAGCCGACCGAACGCGGCTATGTGCCGATGCCCTGGCTCACCCGACCCGCCGCCTTCATGCCGATGTGGATGTATCACGAGGACGGCACCCCCTTCGACGGCGATCCGCGCCATGCGCTGGCGCGGGTGGTCGAGCGTTATGCCGCCCTCGGCCTGACGCCGGTGGTGGCCACCGAGATGGAATTCTACCTGGTGGACGATTCGGGTGCCGAAATCCGCCAGCCCGCCTCGCCACGTTCGGGGAAACGGCGGCCGGGGGCCGAGATCCTGTCGCTGCGGGCGCTCGACGCTTTCGACACTTTCTTCTCGGAACTCTACGACGCGCTCGACGCGATGGAGATCCAGGCCGAAGCCGCCAGTTCCGAAGTCGGCCTCGGCCAGTTCGAGATCAACCTCAGCCATGTCCCCGACGCCCTGCGCGCCGCCGATGACGCCTGGCTCTTCAAGACGCTGGTGCGCGGCCTTGCCCGCAACCACGGATTTGCCGCCAGCTTCATGGCCAAGCCCTACGAGGATTACGCCGGCAGCGGGATGCACATGCATTTCAGCGTGCTCGACCGCGACGGCAACAATGCTTTTGCCAACGGCACGTTCGAAGGCTCGCCTCTGCTGCGCCATGCGATTGCGGGCTGTCTCAAGGGGATCAACAAGCTCGCGCTGATCTTCGCGCCCCATGCCAACAGCTATGAGCGCCTCGTGCCCGAAAGCCATGCGCCCACCGGCATCTGCTGGGCCTACGAGAACCGCACCGCCTCGATCCGCGTGCCCGGCGGCAGCTTCGCGGCGCGGCGGATCGAGCATCGTGTGGCCGGGGGCGACGTGAACCCCTATCTCTTCATCGCCGCCGTGCTCGGCTCGGCGCTCATCGGCATCGAGGACAGGCTGGAGCCGCCACCGCCCATCGAGGGCAATGCCTACGAACAGGACATCGACCAGATCCCCGACACCTGGGAACAGGCGATCGAGACCTTCGACAGCCCCTTCGTGCGCCGTATCTTCCCCCAGCTTCTCATCGACAACCTGATCGCCACGAAACGGCAGGAATTGCGCTACATGCAGGAACTGACCCCGCGCCAGCAGCTCGATCTCTATCTCGACACGGTGTGAACGCCGCTTCGTCATTGCGAGCGTCAGTGAGGCAAGCCAGTTCCCCACGTCTCTGGCTTGCCGCGTCGCCCGCGTCTCCTCGCAATGACGGGATTCGGGGGAAGCTTGCAGGCCGGATGCCGTTCACGACCCTGTTCGAGGCCATCACATCAGTTCAGGCGAAGGACGTGGACTGCACTGCAACATGAGTTGGCGCCTCGCGGGCCCGGCATGACGCGCTTGCCAGAGCCGATTCGCCCGCCTAGATGTCAGGCAGGCCACTCGCAGGTTCTTCATGCTCATCGGCATTCTTCAGACCGGACGCGCGCCCGAGGCGTTGCGCGCGAAACACGGTGACTACCCCGACGCCTTTGCCCGACTTCTGGACGGCCACGGCTTCAGCTTCCGCACCTGGGTCGTCCAGGACGGCGAACTGCCGGACCATCCGCACGACTGCGACGGCTGGCTCATCACCGGCTCGCGCCATGCCGCCTATGAGGATCACCCCTGGATCCCGCCGCTCGAGGAATTCATCCGCCGTTGCCACGGGGCCGGGGTGCCGCTGGTCGGCATCTGCTTCGGCCACCAGATCGTCGCCCAGGCAATGGGCGGCAAGGTCGAGAAATTCGCCGGTGGCTGGGCTGTGGGCCGCACGGAATATGACTGGGACGGCCGGACGGTCGCGCTCAACGCCTGGCATCAGGACCAGGTGGTGCAGGTGCCCGCGGGGGCCGAGCGCATCGCCAGCCATCCGTTTTGCGAGAATGCCGCGCTTCTTTACGCCGACCGGATACTCACCATCCAGGCGCATCCCGAATTCACCCCCGAATTCGCCCGCGATCTGATGGAGGCGCGCGGGCGCGGCACCGTGCCCGATTCGCTGCTTGACGAAGCGGCACGACATTTCGACGAGCCACTCGACAGCGATGCGACCGCTGACCGCATTGCCAGTTTCCTCAAGGCCGGCAGGGTGGCGGCATGAGCTGGAAGGACCGGATCCCCGAGGCTGCGCGTGCCCATATCGAACGCTACCGGCTGGACGAAGTCGAATGCATCATTGCCGACTTTCCCGGCATCGCCCGCGGCAAGGCCGTGCCCGCAGCGAAGTTCGAGCATCAGACCTCGTTCCATCTGCCCAATTCGATCTTCTTCCAGACGATCACGGGCGACTGGATCGACATGGAGGACGGCTCCTATACCGAGCCCGACATGGTTTTGATCCCCGACCTGTCCACCGCCACGGCCGCCCCCTGGACGGCCGAGGGAACATTGCAGGTGATCCACGACGCCTATGACCAGAAGGGCAACCCCGTGGGCTGCGCCCCGCGCAACGTGCTGCGCCGGGTGGTGAGCCTCTACGAGGCAGAGGGCTGGCATCCGGTGGTCGCGCCCGAGATGGAGTTCTATCTCATCACCCGCAACACCGACCCCACCCAGGAGATCGAACCCGCCATCGGCCGCACCGGCCGCCGCGCTGCCGCCAATCAGGCCTATTCGCTGTCGGCGGTGGACGAATATGGCAAGGTCGTGGACGACATCTATCGCTTTGCCGAGGCGCAGGGGCTTGAGATCGACGGGATCACCCAGGAGGGTGGCGCGGGCCAGCTCGAGATCAACCTGCACCATGGCGACCCGGTGAAGGTCGCCGACGAGGTGTTCTTCTACAAGCGCCTGATCCGCGAGGCCGCCCTCAAGAACGGCTGTTTCGCCACATTCATGGCCAAGCCGATCGAGGGCGAGCCGGGCAGCGCCATGCACGTCCACCATTCCATCGTCGATGACGAGGGGCATAACATCTTCTGCGGGCCGCAGGGTGGCGAGACCGACAATTTCTATTATTTCATCGGCGGGCTGCAGACCTGGATGCCCGCCGCCATCGCGGTCATGGCACCCTATGTCAATTCCTACCGGCGCTATGTGAAAAACCATTCGGCACCGATCAACCTGCAATGGGGCCGCGACAACCGCACGACCGGGCTGCGTGTGCCGGTATCGCCGCCCCAGTCGCGGCGGATCGAGAACCGGCTGCCGGGGATGGACTGCAACCCCTATCTCTGCATCGCGGCCTCGCTGGCCTGCGGGCTGCTGGGCATCCGCAACGAGACCCGCGCCCACAAGGCGATTCACGGCGAGGCCTATCGTGCGCCCACCGACATCCCCACGTCGCTTTCGGATGCGCTCGACCTGTTCGACGAGGCGACGGAACTGCACGAGATCATGGGCGAGGAGTTCGCACGGATCTATTCGGTCGTGAAGCGCACCGAAGTAAACGAATATCTCCAGATCATCAGCCCGTGGGAGCGGGAGCACCTGCTCCTGAACGTATGAATCCGCTACACCGCAACGACCGGCAGGGCGAGCATCCGCCGTCCTGGTATGCAGCGTCGACGGAGATTCCGCCTGCGTGGCCCATGCTTCAGGGTGAGGTCCGGGCCGATGTGGCGGTACTCGGCGGCGGCTTCACCGGGCTCTGGGCGGCGAAGGTCGCGGCGGAACGCGGGCTGCGGGTCGTGCTGCTCGAGGCGCACCGCACGGGCTGGGGCGCGTCGGGCAGAAACGGCGGGCAGGTCGGCACCGGCTACAATCGCCCGCAGCGCGAACTGGAGGCAAGGATCGGCGCGGACAATGCGCGACTCGTCTGGGAACTTGCCGAAGAGGCCAAGGCGCAGTTGCGCGGCTTCTGCGCCAGTGAAGCCCCCGAGGCGCGCTATCTGCCCGGCGTCGCCCATGGCGAATATGATGCACGCGGCCTGCGCGAGGCGCGCATGGATGTGGATCATCTCGCCCGCATCTATGGCTATGAGGAGATCGAGATCCTCGACCGCGACGCCATGCAGGCGCTGGTGAAATCACCGAAATACCGGGGCGGGACACTGGATCGCGGTGCGGGCCATGTGCACCCCCTGCGCTATGCCGTCGCCCTCGCCCGGTCGGCCGAGGCGGCGGGCGCGGTGATCCACGAGAATTCCGAGGTCATCGCGCTCGACCACGGGCCACGCCCGGCTTTGCGCACGCCGGCGGGGCGGGTGGTGGCCGATCAGGTGATCCTTGCGGGAAACGGCTATCTGCCACTGATCGAGCGTCAGGTCGCGGCCCGGGTCATGCCGATCAACAGTTTCATCGCCGCGACCGAACCCCTGCCCGACCGCTGGCAGGAGGTCCTGGCCGAGGACATCGCCGTGGCGGATTCGAAATTCGTGGTGAACTACTTCCGGTTCTCCGAGGACCGGCGTTTCCTGTTCGGCGGACGCGAAAGCTACACGATCGGCTTCCCCCGCGATATTGCCGGGCCGTTGCGCCAGCGGATGGAGGCGATGTTCCCGCAGCTTCGCGGCGTCCGCTTTGACCATGTGTGGGGCGGCAGCCTCGGCATCACCATGTCGCGCCTGCCGCATGTGGCGCGGATTGCGCCCAATGTGCTCTCGGGCGCGGGGTTTTCGGGACATGGGGTCGCGCTTGCCGGAATCGCGGGACGGGTGATGGCCGAGGCGGTGGCCGGTCAGGCCGGGCGTTTCGACGCCATGTCCCGCCTGCCCGTGCCGCGTTTCCCGGGCGGCGCGGCCTTCCGCGCGCCACTCCTGACGCTGGCGATGACCTGGTTCAGCCTGCGCGACCGGTTGGGATTCTAGGCGGCGACGAATCCGCAACGATCACATCTGGTCACCCGCAGTCTTCCGGCCGGTCCCGTGTCGAATCATGGAAAACGAAACGTGATTGGAAAGTGCCACATTTCATGACGGCGCAAAGGCGGCGCATTCGTGCATGAGCCTTCCGTCGTCAGGCCACCACCCTGCCCACCGCCCCCTCGAGCTTCGGATAACGCGCCCAGAGGGTCAGCGCACGCACCGTGAACAGCACCATCAGCGCCGCCCAGAGACCGTGATTGCCGAACAGGGGCACCGCGACTGCCAGCACCAGCACATAGACCGCCACCGACCAGAACATCGCGATGCGCATCTCGCGCGTCCAGGTCGCGCCGATGAAGACACCGTCAAGCATCCATGAGGCGACACCGATCACCGGTGCCGCCACAAGCCAGGGCAGGAATTCGCGCGCGCGCAGGCGCACCTCGGGCGATGTGGTCAGCACGTCGATGAGCCAGGGCCCGAACGCTGCAAAGGCAAGCGACATCACAAGCGCACCGCCCACACCCCAGACCGACGACAGCCACGCCGCGCGGCGCAGATGCGGGCGCGACTTCGCACCGACCGCCGCACCCACCATCGCCTCGGCCGAAAAGGCGAAACCGTCGAGCGCATAGGCCGAGATTTCCAGAAACTGCATCAGCACCTGATTGGCCGCGAGCGTCACGTCCCCCTGCCCGGCACCCAGAAAGACAAAGGTCGTGAAAGAGCCCTGCAGGAACACCGACCGCAGCATGATATCGCCATTGACAAGCGCGAGGCGGCGCAGGGCGCGGGCGGCAAGGATGCGCGGCCACTCACGCCACCAGCCGCCGCGGAAGGCGGCGCGGCACAGCCAGAGTCCCAGCGCCAGCCCGCTCCATTCGGCGATGAGCGTCGCCGAAGCCACCCCGGCCACACCCCAGCCAAGGCCGAGGACGAACCACAGGTCGAGCACGACATTCGCGCCATTCATCACCAGTTGCAGCACCAGCACACTGCGCGTGCGCTCCATGGCGATGAGCCAGCCGGTGACGGCATAGAGACAGATCGTCGCGGGCGCGCCCCAGATGCGGATCGACAGATAGAGCCGCGCGAATCCCTCGACCTCGGGCGAGGCCGGGGCGATGGCGAATGCCGCCCACCAGAGTGCTCCCTGCCCCGCGATCAGGATCAGGCCCGCCACGCCACCGATCAGCAGCGCGCGCATCAGATGCGCCGCCACTTCGGGCCCGTCGCCCGCACCGCGCGCCTGCGAGACGAAGCCCGTGGTGCCCATGCGCAGGAAGCCGAAGATCCAGTAGAAACTCGCGAGCACCACCGCCCCGAGCCCGACCGCGCCCAGGGCCGCCGCATCGCCCAACTGGCCGATGACCCCGGTATTGACCGCCCCCAGAAGCGGCACCGTCGCATTCGACAGCACGACCGGCCCGGCGATCTTCACGATGCGGGCATGGGTGACGGGCTGCGGTGCGGGGGCGATGGTCACACCCGCCCCGGCATGAGGAAATGCCCGCTCGCCTGCGCAAAGAGCCGCGCGCGGTTGTCCTGCCAGGCCTCGACATGGACACTGGCATAGCGGCGGCCGGAACGGGCGATACGGGCGCGTGCATAGGCATCGCGCGGCAGGCCGATTCGCAGGAAATCGACACTGAAATCAATGGTGCGTGGCAGGGGCGGCAGGTCTTCTGGCACCGGCCTGCCCGCATCCGCCGCCGCCTCCATCGCCTGCCAGTGCAGCATCCAGGTCAGTTCCACGATAGCCGCCGCCTCCATGAACCCGGCCGTCACGCCGCCGTGGAGCGCGGGAAGCACCGGGTTGCCGGTCAGCCCGTCGCGCCAGGGCAGAACCGCGGTCAGCTCATCCCCGCGCCGGTCGAAGGTGATACCGAGGAATCCGATATAGGGCACCGAGGACACGAGCCGCGCCAGCGCCCGGTCGCGGCGCATCTTCACCTGCTGCACGGGTTCGGGCTTGCGGCGAGGCGGGCGCGTCATGATGCGTCCCCGCCCAAGGTGAACGATCCCGTCGCCATGGCGACGGGATGCGCGCGGTCGTCGTCGAAAGCCGTCGCGCGCACGAAGGCCACGGTGCGGGTGACATGGTGGCATTCCGCACATACCCGGATTGCCTGCCCGGGCGTGGCCGCGCGCATGTAGTCGATGCGCAGGCCGAGCGTGGCCGTAGGCCCCTTCACCTGCGGATGGCTGAGCACCGCCGCGCCCGAGGCCGTGTCCATCAGCGTGAAGACCGCGCCGCCATGGAGCACGCCCGAGACGGGATCTCCCACGAGATCCTCACGCCAGGGCATGACCAGCTCGACCTCGCCCGCACCGGTGCAGTCGATCTCGAAGCCGAGTTCCCGCGCATGCGGCACGGCGCCAATGAATGCGCGCGCGACGGCCTCGCCCGGCTTCGTCGTTTCCCTCATCGCCGTTTCCCTCTTTGCCGCAGGTGGAGACGCCGCCCTTGATTACCGGGCTTCCGTGGCTAACCTTCTGCCGATCCCATCGGGCTGAGGCAGCTATGACGGCGATACGGTTGAGCTTCAAGGAGATGTGCGCGCGTTTCGACGTCACCCCGCGCACGCTGCGCCATTACGAATATATCGAACTCCTCTCTCCCGAGCGCGAAGGCCGTTCGCGTTTCTACGGCCCGCGCGAAGTGGCGCGGATGACGCTGATCATGCGCGGGCGGCGGTTCGGCTTTCCGCTCGAGGAAATCCGCCAGTGGCTGCTGATCTATGAACGCGAAGGGTCCGAGGCGCAGATGCGCCGCTGGATCGACCTTGCGGACCGGCAGCTCGGGGAACTGATCGAACAGCAGCGGCATCTCGAGACGACGATCCGCGAGTTGCGCGAATTGCGCGACGAGGTGGCGGCCGATCTGGCGTGAGCCTCACAGGAACCCGCGCCAGCGCAGGAGAAGCACGAGCAGCACGGCCAGCACGAGCAGGTTGAAGGCGATGGTGGCCGCCACGCCGATCACGCGGGTGATCAACCGCTCACGCGGGTCGATTGCCGCGAGATGGGCGGTGACCGCCTCTTGCGCGGCGGCGAAACGGCCGGGATCGACCAGCCGGGCAAGGCGCGGATTGGCGGCCATGGATTCGGCCTCTGCCAGGTAGGCCGCCTCGCGCCGTACCCGGTGCGGCAGGCGGCGGCCCGCGCGGGCGATCCCCTCGGCCAGACTCGCGCTGCGAATGCGCAGGCGCTCGGCCAGCAGCGCGGCAACCTCGCCCGTCGCGGCGGTGATGTCCTCTCCCCACATGGGCGCACAGCTAATACGAGGGACGGCGCGCCTCAAGATACTGGATTCCGAAGGCGCGAGCACCTAGGTCAGACTCATGTTGCACCTGACCCGCCACGGCTCCGCGTCCGCCCGCATGCCTCTCCTGATCGCCCACGGCCTGTTCGGCTCGGGGCGCAACTGGGCCACCATCGCCCGCAGCCTGGCCGAGAGCCGCGAGGTCGTCACCGTCGACATGCGCAACCATGGCGACAGCGCCTGGACCGAGACGCATGATTATCCGGGCATGGCCGGGGATCTGGCCGAGGTGATCGAAACGGAGCTGGGCGGGCGGGCCGCCGTCATGGGCCATTCCATGGGCGGCAAGGCGGCGATGACACTGGCGCTCTCGCAGCCGGATCTGGTCGAGCGGCTGATCGTCGTGGATATCGCGCCTGTCGCCTATCCCGACAACCGCCAGGAACAGCAGTTCACAGCCATGCGCGCAGTCGATCCGGCCACGGTCAAAAGCCGGAGCGAGGCGCAGCGACTCATGACCGACATCGAACCCGGGGTGGCGGCGTTCCTTCTGCAAAGCCTCGATCTCAGCGGCCGACGCTGGAAACTCAATATCGACCTGCTCGAGCGCGAGATGCCGAACATGGTCGATTTCAGGCCGGAGGGCGCACCCTTCGTAGGCCCCGCGCTGTTTCTGGCCGGTGCACATTCGGATTATGTCACGGATGCGCATCACCCGTTGATTCGTGCATGGTTCCCGAATGCGCGGATCGAAACGATTGCCGATGCAGGCCACTGGGTCCACGCCGACCGGCCGCAAGCGGTGCTGGACGCTGCCGGGGAGTTTCTGCACGAGGGCTCGTGAGGTTCAGCCCGCCGCCTGCGCGGCCGCGACGAAGGCGGCGATCTTCGCCGCATCCTTCACCCCTGGCGCGGATTCGACCCCTGACGAGACATCGACCTGTTCAGCCCCGGTGAGACGGATCGCCTCGGCCACATTCCCGGGGTTCAGGCCGCCCGCCAGGATCCAGGGCTTCGGCCAGCGTCGCCCGGCCACGAGCCGCCAGTCGAAGGCGAGGCCGTTGCCGCCGGGCAGGTTCGCACCCTCGGGCGGCTTCGCGTCGATCAGCACCTGATCGGCAACCTCGAAATAGGGGCCGAGCCGTTCCATGTCCTCGCGCCCCGCGACGCCCAGCGCCTTCATCACCGGCAACCCGGTGCGGGTGCGGATTTCGGCGACCCGTCCCGGGGATTCGTTTCCGTGAAGCTGGAGCATGTCGATGGCGATCTCGTCCGCGATACGGTCGATCAGCGCATCATCGGCATCGACCACGAGCGCGACCTTGGCCACGCCGAAGGGCGTTTCGGCCGCCAGGCAGCGTGCGACAGACACATCGACCGCACGGGGGGAACGCGGGAAGAAGACAAAGCCGACATAGCGCGCACCGGCCTGCGCCGCCGAATCGACCGAGGCGCGGTCGCGCAGACCGCAGATCTTCACATGAACGGCCATCGACGCCCCATTCAACGCCGCTGCGGCCCGTCAAGAAGCGCAAGCACGTCCTGACCCTGCCCCCGGGGCGGCCCGGCCCGGCCCGAGGCGCGGCGGTGCCTGCGCAACTCGACGCGCGCCGCATGGTTGCGTAGCCATTCCCAGACAAGCCCGACAATCACGCCAAGCACGACGGCAAGGGCGATGACCAGGAAGAGGGGCATCTCGATCGGGGCGGGCGATCCCGCCAGATCGGAAAGCTCGCCGGGCAGCAGATGCAGGGCGACGATCTCGCGATTGGCGAGACCGAGCACGACCAGAGCGGCAACGACAAGGCCCCAGAACAGCCAGAGGACAGCTCGCAGCATCAGGGCTCACGCCCGTTCAGCCGGTCACGCAGAAGCTTGCCGGTCTTGAAGAACGGCACCGCCTTCGGCTCGACCTCAACCGTTTCACCCGTGCGCGGATTGCGGCCGATGCGCCCGTCGCGCTGCTTGACCGAAAAGGCACCGAAGCCGCGCAGCTCGACCCGGCTTCCGCGCCCCATGGCAGCGGTGATTTCCTCGAATATGGTAGAGACGATCTTCTCGGCGTCGCGTGGCGACAGATCAGGGTTCTCGTCGGCGATCTTCTGGATCAGTTCGGACCGGATCATGCAGCACTCACCCCCCGCAATTTTCGCGGCCATGCGCAAACAAGGCCGCTCGGGCCCACTATAACCATTTCTGCGCCCTGCGGAAACAGCTTCTGTCACCATCCTGTCGCATTTGCCGCAGGCCCCGGGGCACCGAACGCAGGTTACCGTGAAGTCCGCATCCTCCCCCTGACGTGATGTGGTGATCTCGAGCAGGGCGGCGGGCGGGCATTCGGTCGGCAGGATCCCCTACTCCCGTCATTGCGAGGAGGCGCAGCCGGTGCGGCAAGCCGGAGATGTGGGGGACTGGGTTGCTTCGCTTCGCTCGCAATGACGAAGGGAGAGAAGGATCCGGAGCCCTGCCCCGGTCGGCACCATCGCCCCCTCGCAGCCGGCCCCGGGGCCGCCGCTTGCAGTCGGCCGGGGCTTGGGGCAGGTCTGGCTGAAATGATCGGGGGCCGGGAATGTCCAATCCGCTTCACGAGGCGCTGTTTGCCCCCCATGCCGGACGCAACAGCACCTTTCTCATCCTGCCCGACGGCGCACGGATCAGCCATGAGCGGTTTCTCGCGCGCGCGGCACGGTTCGCCCATGCCCTGGCCTCCTTTGGCGTGAAACCGGGCGATCGCGTCGCCGTGCAGGTTGCGAAATCGCCCGATGCACTCGCGCTCTATGCGGCCTGTGTGCAGGCGGGCGCGGTCTTCCTGCCGCTCAACACCGCCTATCTGCCGCAGGAGGTGGCTTATTTCCTGGGTGACGCGGAACCGGCGCTGTTCGTCGTCGCACCCGACGCCCGGGACACGCTCGCCCCCGTCGCCGCAGGGGCGGGCGCAGGGATCGCGACCCTGGGCGCAACGGGCGAGGGAACCTTGGCCGAAGCAGCGGGCCTCCAGGACGAGAGCTTCACCCCGGTCGCACGAGACGTGAATGATCTGGCGGCGATCCTCTACACCTCGGGCACAACAGGACGCTCGAAAGGGGCGATGCTGAGCCAGGGCAACCTTCTGTCCAATGCACAGGTGCTCGCGCGGGAGTGGCGTTTCTCGAGTGACGATATCCTTCTGCACGCGCTGCCGGTGTTTCATACCCACGGGCTGTTCGTGGCGACGAATGTCTCGCTCATCGCCGGGGGCGCGATGATTCTCCTGCCGAAGTTCGACACGGACGAGATATTCCGCCTCCTGCCGCAGGCCACGACGATGATGGGAGTCCCGACCTTCTACACCCGTCTTGTCGCCGATCAGCGCCTTTCGCGCGCGGCCACTGAGCATATGCGGCTTTTTGTCTCGGGCTCCGCTCCGCTGCTCGCACAGACGCATCATGCGTTCGAGGAAAAAACCGGACAGGTGATTCTCGAACGCTACGGGATGACCGAACTGAACATGGCGGTCTCCAACCCCTATGCGGGCGAGCGCCGCCCCGGCACGGTCGGCCTGCCCCTGCCCGGCGTCGAGGTCCGCATTCGCGACGATGACGGACAGGACCTGCCCGCCGACACGCCCGGCATGATCGAGGTGCGGGGGCCGAATGTCTTTCAGGGATATTGGCGGATGCCGGAAAAGACCGCCGAGGAGTTGCGACCGGACGGATTCTTCATCACCGGCGACATCGGCACACAGTCGGCGGACGGCTATGTCACCATCGTCGGACGTGCCAGGGACATGGTGATTGCGGGCGGGTTCAACATCTATCCGGCCGAGATCGAATCGGTGATCGATGCACTCCCCGGCGTGCAGGAAAGTGCGGTGATCGGCGTGCCCCATCCCGATCTGGGCGAAGGTGTCGTCGCCGTGATCGTGCCACGGGACGGGAAGGCCCCCGATGCGAGCGAGGTCACGACCGCATGCGCCACCCGCCTTGCGCCGTTCAAGGTGCCGCGCCGGATCGTGGTCGTGGATGAACTGCCCCGCAACACGATGGGCAAGGTTCAAAAGGCCGCCCTGCGCGAGCGCTTCGCCTCCCTGTTCACCGATCCGGCCTGAGACGCCGGAATGAACATCGGGATCGCCTTTCTGATCGCGACCTATGCCCTGTCGCAGTTCTATCGCATGTTCCTGTCGGTGCTCGCCCCGGAACTGGCAGCGGACATCGGCGCGACGGGCAGCGACATCGCCCAGGCCTCGGGCCTGTGGTTCCTGACCTTCGCGGCGGTGCAGATTCCCGTCGGACTCTCGCTCGAACGCTGGGGACCGAGACGGACCGTGGCATTGATGCTGGGAATCGGCGGCGCGGGCGGCGGGCTGATCGTGGCGCTGGCGCAGACGCCCCTGCACCTGAAACTTGCCATGGCGCTGATCGGCGTGGGCTGCGCGCCGATCATGATCTCGTCGATCTACATCTATGCGCGCACCTTTCCGCCCGCGGCCTTCGCCACGCTGAGCGGAATCACTCTCGGAATCGGGGGCCTCGGCAATATCGCCGGGACCGCGCCTTTCGCGATGCTGGTCTCGGCCATCGGCTGGCGCGAAAGCATGCTCATCCTCGCGGGCGTGACGCTGGTCGCCGCGATCGTTGTCGGCATGCTCGTTCAGGACCCGCCCAGGCAGAAGCGGGACGACACGGGCGGTGCCGCAGGGCGTCTGTGGCATCTGTGGCCGGTCTTCCTGCTGCTCTTCGTGGGCTATGCGCCCTCGGCCGGACTGTCCGGCGGCTGGGGCGGACCCTATTTTGCCGGGGTCTTCCAGGCCGATTCACAGGGGATCGGGCACGCGCTGCTGTGGATGAGCGCAGCGATGATCGCCGGAAGCCTCGCCTCGGGGCTGATCGAACGGCTGTCCGGCGGCGCGCGGCGGGCCGCGATCATCACGACCACAGCCAGCATCGCCTCGCTTCTGGCCCTCTGGCTCCTCTCGGGTCACGGCTGGTGGTCTTCGGTGCTGCTCCTGTCGGCAGCAGGGTTCTTCGGCGCGAATTTTCCGCTCATCCTCGCGCATGGCAAGAGCCTGCTGCAGCCGGCCGAACTCGCCCGGGGGATCACCCTGCTCAATCTCGCCTCGATCGGCGGCGTGGGCGTGATTCAGCTGGCAAGCGGGCCGGTCTGGCATCTCGCCGGAGGGGCCGGGCGCGGCGCGGGGGCCTTTTCCGTGCTCTTCCTGTTCTTCGCCATCCTGCAGATCACCGGCCTGCTCGCTTTCGTGACGCGCAGGTGAGCGCCACCTTTCCTCCGCATCGCAGGGGCGCTATAGGCGCAATGTTCATCGCAAAGGAGAAGCCCGATGGGCTACAGGGTCGTCGTCGCGGGCGCCACCGGCAATGTGGGCCACGAAATCCTCAACATCCTCGCCGAACGGGAATTCCCCGTGGACGAGATCGCGGCGCTCGCGTCGCGCCGCTCGCTCGGCACCGAGGTGAGCTTTGGCGACCGCACCCTCAAGACCCAGGATCTCGACCAGTTCGACTTCACCGGCTGGGACATCGCGCTGTTCGCCATCGGCTCGGACGCGACCAGGACCTATGCACCCAAGGCGGCAAAGGCGGGCTGCGTGGTGATCGACAACTCCTCGCTCTACCGCTACGACCCCGAC
>CAYUBT010000012.1:4594-26898 GCA_964443055.1 uncultured Rubellimicrobium sp. | reverse complement strand
CCTGTCACGGGCAGATGTACAACATGAACACGCTCATCCGCCATGGATCGGAAGAGCAGCGCCGCGAATATCTGCCGCGGATTGCCGCAGGTGAACTGCGGCTCCAGTCAATGGGTGTCACTGAACCAACAGCCGGAACCGATACGACAAAGATCAAGACGACGGCCATTCGCAAGGGCGACCGCTACGTGATCAACGGCCAGAAGGTCTGGATCAGCCGGGTGCAGCATTCAGACCTGATGATCCTTCTGGCCCGCACCACGCCGCTGGAAAAAGTGAAGAAGAAATCCGAGGGGCTGTCCATCTTTCTTGTGGATGTGAAGGATGCAATGGCCAGCGGCATGGATGTCCGTCCGATCCCGAACATGGTCAACCACGAGACGAACGAGCTGTTCTTCAACAATCTCGAGATCCCGGTCGAGAATCTGATCGGCGAGGAAGGCCAGGGCTTCAGATACATCCTGACCGGGCTGAACGCCGAACGCACGCTGATTGCGGCGGAGTGCATTGGTGATGGCTACTGGTTCGTCGACCGTATCACGAAATATGCGGGCGAGCGCATCGTCTTCGGGCGTCCCATCGGCCAGAACCAGGGCGTGCAGTTCCCGATCGCCGAGGCTTTCATCGAGGTGCAGGCCGCCGATCTGATGCGCTATCGGGCCTGCCGCCTGTTCGACGCGGGCGAACCCTGCGGGGCCGAGGCGAATATGGCGAAATACCTGGCCGCGAAAGCCTCGTGGGAGGCGGCGAATGCCTGCCTGCAATTCCACGGCGGCTTCGGCTTCGCCTCCGAATATGACGTGGAGCGCAAGTTCCGCGAGACGCGGCTCTATCAGGTGGCGCCGATTTCGACCAATCTGATCCTGTCCTATATCGCAGAGCATCTGCTCGGACTGCCGAGGAGCTTCTGATGACCACCCTGCCCCTCGAGGGACTCACCGTGGTTGCGATCGAACAGGCCGTCGCAGCCCCCTTCGCCACCTCGCGCCTTGCCGATGCGGGCGCGCGGGTCATCAAGGTCGAACGCAAGGAAGGCGATTTCGCGCGCGGATACGATTCCGTCGCAAACGGCCTGTCGAGCTATTTCGTCTGGCTCAACCGGGGCAAGGACTCCGTCGTCCTCGATCTGACCACAGATCAGGGCAGGGCCGCACTGTCCGAGCTCCTGCAGTCCGCCGATGTGCTCGTCCAGAATCTCAAACCCGGTGCGCTCGCGCGTCTGGGCTTTGCTGCCGAGCGGCTGGTGCGTGACCACCCCCGGCTGATCGTCGCCTCGATCTCGGGCTACGGCGAACATGGCCCGATGGCCGAACGCAAGGCCTACGACCTGCTGGTTCAGGCCGATTCCGGTCTCAGCTCCATCACCGGCGGCCCGGATGGCCCGGCCCGGGTCGGCATTTCCATAGTCGATATCGCGACCGGGGCCACGACCTATGCCGCCATTCTCGAAGCGCTGATCAGGCGCGGCTTCACCGGCAAGGGCGCGAATATCCAGGTGTCGATGTTCGATGTCATGGCCGACTGGCTGACCGTGCCGCTTCTGAACCATGAAGGCGGGAAGTCACCCGAAAGGCTTGGCCTCGCCCATCCCTCGATTGCACCCTATGGCGTGTTTGCCTGCAAGGATGGCGCACAGGTGCTGATCTCGATCCAGAGTGACCGGGAATGGGCCAGGTTTGCCGATGTCTTCATCGGGCGGCCGGAACTGGCCCGTGATCCGCGCTTTGCGACGAATGTGGCGCGTGTCGCCAATCGGCCCGAGACCGACGCCGCCGTCGCGGCTGCCTTCGCTGGCCGGACTCTGGCCGAGGCAACCGCCGCCGTGCTCGCGGCCGATGTCGCATCTGCGACGGTCAACGACATGCAGGGGCTGTCGGACCATCCCCATCTGCGCCGGATCACGGTCGACACGCCGAACGGCCCGGTCAGCTATCCGGCCCCGGCGCCGATCTTCGTTGACGAGCCCCGGCAGTTCGGTGCCGTTCCCGCCCTCGGTGAAAAGGTGAAGGCATGATTGATCTCGACCATCTGCGTACATGGATCGGCCGCGAGGAAGAAGGTTCCGAACTGCTCACCGAAGCGATCACCAACCGTTTCAACGCAACGTTCGACCGGGAAGGACCAGCCCGCAACGGTGCGGTTGCCCCGGTGCTGATTCATCTCTGCCTCGCGCCACCCGCCGTGCCGACCACGGCGTTGGGGCAAGACGGGCATCCGGCGAGAGGCGGCTTTCTGCCGCCGGTCCCGCTGCCCCGACGCATGTGGGCGGGCGGTGCTTTCGTCTTTCACGACGAGATCAGGGTCGGCGACATCGTGACCCGCCACTCGACCATCCGCGATGTCACCGTCAAGGAAGGCCGCTCGGGCATGTTGTGTTTCGTGACGGTCGACCATCGCATCGAGAGTGGTGGCCGTCTGGCGGTCGAGGAGCGTCATGACATCGTCTATCGCGGCGACGACCCGGCGGGCGGGGCGCCGGGAACTGCCCCGCCTCCGGCTGCGCGCGGGGGCGACCGCGTCGTTGTCGACCCTTCGGCAGCACTGCTGTTCCGCTATTCCGCGCTGACGTTCAACGGGCATCGCATCCATTACGACAACCCCTATACCCGCAATGAGGAAGGCTATCCCGGGCTGATCGTTCACGGGCCAATGCAGGCGACAATGCTTGTGCAATTCGCCGAAAAACTGCGGGGCACAAGCCCCGCGCGGTTCGATTTCCGCAGCCTTTCGCCGCTGTTCGATACCGCCTCCTTCACGCTGAACGCCGAGCCGGACGACGACGGCCTGCGCCTGTGGACCGCCCGCGACGATGGCCCCGTGGCGATGGAGGCGCGCGCGACATGGTAGGGACGATCCGCGCGCCCCTGTTCGTGCCGGCCAACCGGCCCGAGCGCTTCGCCAAGGCGGCGGCGTCGGGAGCGGATGCGGTGATCCTCGATCTCGAGGATGCGATCGGAGCCGATGACAAGGATGTGGCCCGCGCAGCCCTTGATACGGGTTTCACCGATCTTCCGGTCATCGTGCGGATCAATGCGCGCGGCACGCCCTGGCACGAGACCGATATCACGGCCGTCACCCGACTGCCCGTGGCGGCCGTGATCCTGCCCAAGGCCGAGGCGGCCGAAGCCTGCGTCGGGATCGCCACGATCACCGGCAAGCCGGTCATCGCGCTGATCGAAAGCGCGCGGGGGCTTGCCAATGCCCGAACCATCGCGGCCGCGTCAGGCGTGGTGCGGCTGGCGTTCGGCTCGATCGACTTCTGCGCCGATCTCGGCTGTGAGCATCAGCGCGATGTGCTGCTGCCCGCGCGGGCCGAACTGGTGCTTGCATCGCGTCTGGCCGGGATCGACGGGCCGATCGACGGGGTGACGGCCCGGCTTGATGACCCCTCGCTCGTCCGGGAGGACGCCTCCCATGCGCGCGCCATGGGGATGACCGGAAAACTGTGCATCCACCCCCGCCAGGTCGACCCCGTCCGCGACGCCTTCACCCCGACCCCGTCCGAGGTGGACTGGGCCCGCCGCATCCTTGCCGCAGGCGACGGCGCGGTTTCGGTCGATGGAGAAATGGTGGACGCGCCCGTCCGCATCCGCGCGCGCATGATCCTGTCACGGGCCGGATAGCGGCTGAAGGTCATGCTGCTCGACGGGCTGCGCCGCGGCCGGGAGGGCATCTGGCCGCCGCCTGAAGGCGGCTGTTCATGGGCCGGATCATGTCATCGTCGGCGGGCGTTCAGATATCCGGCACGGCAAAGGGGGCGAGTCGATGCGACAGGTCCTCGACGGTAAACATGCCGAGCGAACGTGTCTGCGGCTGTTCCGCACCCGCCGCAAGGTCGATGATGAAAAAGGTCGGCGGGCCCCAGGCCTCCAGATGGGTGAGGATGTCGGCGGTATCGTCATCGGCGGCAGTGACATCCACGCTGATCAAGGGAATCCCGACCAGCATTTCCTGTACGGCGGAATCGGGCAGGACCTGCGCCTTGATCGCCTGACAATGGGCGCACCAGTCGGCCGTGATACCGACCAGCGCCGTGGTATGGTCGAGGGCAAGACTGGCCAGCGCCGCCTCGTATTGCGCGACCGTAGTCACGGTGACGGCCGCGCTGTCCTGGCCAAGGACTGTGCCCGGCAGCAGGGCCATCAGCACCATCGGGATGACAGGCCGACTTCGCATCAATGTGAATGCCCCGCATGGCTGTGCTGCATCGCGTCAGCCGATTCGATCTCGATCGTCACGGAAAGCGTTGCATCGTCGAGCAGAAGATCGACCGTGAAATGCCCGCCCTCGTCAAGGCTGCCGAACAGCCCGTCAAGCCGCAAGGCAAGCCCGTTGGGTGCTAGCACGACCTTCACGCCGGGCGCGACCGGCATTTGCGGGATCGTCGTATAGCGCAATTCGCCGCCGACATTCTCAAGCGCGACCAGTTCGACACCGGCGGCAATATCGGTCTCTGCCCCGAGCAGCGTCACCACCGCATCCGAGCGGTTCTCGATATCGACGAAGACCAGCGCGCTGCCGCCGGTGGTGGCATTGGTCCAGCCATGGATGGCGCGGATGCCGGCGGCCTCGGCTACATGATCGTCGTGGTTGTCATGGTCCTCGTGCTGATCATGGCCGGCGGTCGGGTCCTGAGCAACGGCCCAGACCGCCGTTACGGCGAAAAGCAGGGCGAAAAGCGGAATGCGGATCATGGATACTCTCCTGTTGGGGCACTTTAGCCGCGCAGATCGGTCACGACCGGACGTGACAGGGCGATAAAGGCCGGCAGCAGCGCCAGCAGGACGGTCAGGCTGACAAAGGCCCCGACCAGATGAAATTCCGGCCAGCCCAAAGTCGCGGTCACAAGGATATCGGTCCGCGCCGTCACCATGCGCGAGATGACGGCGGCGGCCGCGAATCCCACGCCGACACCGACGACCGCCCCGGCGAGGATCAGCGCCGCCGCATAGGACCAGACCACCGAAAAGACGAAACGCGCCGGTGCCCCAAGCGCGCGCAAGAGCGCCAGCCGCCGCGCGAACAGCCGGATCAGGATGACCAGCCCGGCCAGCACCCCCGCCGTGACAAGGATCTGGGTCAGGACCGCCATCACGCTCATGATCTGGCGCAGGTCGCCCATCAGCCCATGCAGGCCAGCCAGCACGGCGCCGGGGAAAAACGCCATGGTTTCCGAGGTGTTGAACTCTGCCCGCAACGCATAGTTGATATAAAGCTGCTCGGCCGAGACCAGAACCGCCGGCGTTCCGGGGAAATATCCGGGATCATAGGGCGGGCCGATCCGGTCGCCCTCTTCGGGCGGATGGCCGGTGCCTAGGCCGTGAACATCCCAGACCGCCTCGACCGGTACAAGGATGGCGCGGTCCCAGGGGCTGCCGGTCGGCTGCATCCGCCCCACCAGTTCGAACGCATGGCCGGCATGGGCATCGTCATGTTCGATGAAATCGCCCGTGCCATGGGCGGGCGAGAAGGACGCGCCCAAGGGCACGGTCACCCGGGCACCGGCCACCGCCTCGCCCGCGTTCAGAAAGGCGCGGCCCTCGGCCAGATCCCGCGACATATGGGCCAGGAATTCCGGCGTGGTGCCGACGACTGGATAACCGTCATAGCTGTCGCCAAAGGCGATGGGCGCAGCAAGCGAGACATCGGGCGTGTTCGCGATCCGGTCGAAAACCGCGCCCGAGAGCAGCGGCACATCAGAGGGTTGCAGATAGACCGCCGCAAACAGCATGGTGATCTCGCTTCCGGGGGCGGAGACGATCAGGTCAAAGGGATCGGCGGCGCGGGCGGTGCCCTGACGCAAGCCGCGTTCCTGCGCGATCAGCCCGACACCGATCCCGACCGAAATCGCGATCAGCAGGACGAAGAGCAGATTCGTCCAGCGAAAGCGCCAGAGCATCGCCCGCACCAGCGCAAAGGGCCGATAGCCCGCGAGCACCGCGACGCCAACGGCAAATGTGGGCAGCAGCAGGACAAGGAGAACGAAAATGTCCTGCGCAAGAACCGGCCAGCCTTCGATCAGGCGATAAAGGGGATCAAGCATCGGCTGTCACATCCGCAGCGATGCGACCATCCACGATGTCGATCACGCGGTCCATGCGGTCATGAACGGCAGCGTCATGGCTGACCGCGATCATCGTCTTGCCCGCCTCGCGCACGAGGCGCAGCAGGTCGTCGACCAGAAGATCGGCGGTCTTGCGGTCCAGGCTCGCGGTCGGCTCATCAGCAAGGATGATGGCCGGGGCCGTGGCAAGGGCACGGGCGACAGCGACACGCTGACGCTCACCGCCCGAAAAACTTTCGACCGTGCGGGCACCATGACCGATCCCGAGCCGCTTGAGCATCCTGCTTGCACGACCGGGGATCTCCTTTCCCGTCTCGCCGCTGACCCATGCTGCGAGCAAGGCGGCATTTGCATCTGCCGACAGTTCCTCGAACAGCAGGAAGTCCTGAAAGATCATGCCGATATGGCGGCGGCGAAGAGCTGCCCGCGCCTCGGACGACAGAGCGAGAATGTCCTGCCCGTCCCAGAGAACCCGGCCGCTCGCATTCTCGGCCAGGCCGGCCAGGGCGAAGAGAAAGGTCGATTTTCCCGCCCCCGAAGGCCCGCGCAGGCCAAGGCAGGCTCCCGGCGCAAGTGACAGGTCATCCACCTGGAGCAGGATGCGGTCGCTGCGATGGGCCCGGACCTTGAGGTCGGAGATGACGAGCCTGGGCCTCATCTGGTTCAGGCCCGCTCTTGAACGGCGTCTTGCAAACGGACCCGGCTGACGAAACCCAGTTCCGGGTCGGTATAGGTGCCGAGTTCCAGCACCCCGCGCGAGATGATCCGCACGTTGAACGGGATCACGTTGACGATGCGCTGGGCATAGACGGCGAGGATGTCGTCAGGCCATTCCGCCTCGTCCGAACAGAACGGGCAGACTGCCATGGGCCGGTTAGTCAGAACGTAGAAATTGCTCTCGGCCTTGAGCGGCGGGGCCATGAAGCCCTCGATCGCCACGCGCTGGCTTTCGTGGGCCTCTGCAAAGGGCGTGAAGCTCATGTCGTTGTTGTAGAGGTCGCGCAGGCGAACCTGGGGTTCACCGGCGGCAGCGGCGGCGGTCGCGAGAAACGGCGCGGCCAGCGTGGCCCCGGCGGTAGCTCTGATGAGGCTGCGGCGGGTGACGCGGATCATCGGTCTGTCTCCTTCCTTGCGGCACGTTGATAAGGGGGCCGAGACCGGCCCCCTTCAGCTCGGGATGGCTGCAGCGATCAGTCGGCGGAACCGATAGCCGCGTGGTTCATCACGTGGAAAATCATTTCCTGATCCATGGTGCCGCCGAAGAGATGCGACCAGGGACCGGCCGCCCAGAGCGCGACGTCAACACCCGAGTGCGATTCCGAACTCATCGGGATGAGGGCCTGCTGGATGTAGTCGGGGTCCAGCGCCTCTTCCTGGGTCACTTCCGGGCGGGTGCCGAAGAACGAGCCGTCGGCCTGTTCGATCACGATCGCACCGGGGCCGTTCGCGTAGGTGACGACGGGGAAGGGCTTGCCGTCAGCAGCCATTTCCAGTTCGCCGCTATGCTCGATCTGACTGTCCGAGATGCTCATGCACAGACCGGTGATCGGCGTGCCACGGCCGCAATAGCCGTTGAAGTTGATGACATGCTCGTGGTCGGCGGTGACGATGATCAGGGTATCTTCCAGATCGACCATCGACAGGGCGGCTTCGATCGCTTCGACGAAGGCAACGCCGTCGGTGAAGACACGATGCGCGTTGCCGGCATGGTTGGCATGGTCGACGCGGCCCGCTTCGACCATCAGGTAGAAGCCGTCTTCGTTGGTTTGCAGCCGTTCGATGGCGGCGGTGGTCAGATCGGCCAGCGAGGGCTGGCTGTTCGGACGGTCGAAATCATAGGCCATGTCCGAATTGGCGAAAAGGCCGATGAGCGGCTCGTCGCGGTCGGCGGCGGCGAGTTCATCGGCATTGGTCACGAGTTGAACGCCGGCGGCGTCGAGGCGGTCGAACAGGTTCTGGCCGTCAATGCGACGGCCGGTGCCCACACCCAGATCGGTGCCTTCGGGAGCGAAGTCACGGATGCCGCCGCCAAGAGCGACGTCGACAACACCGGCTTCAAACTGGTTGACAAGCTGGGTCGCGATGTCTTCGCAGCCCTCGGGGGCGTCATGGAACCAGTTGCGGTTCGCGGTGCGCGCATAGACCGCGGCCGGGGTGGCATGGGCGACCGAAGCGGTCGAGACGACGCCGACCGAACGGCCGGCCTCGGCGACGATTTCCGAGAACAGCGCCAGCGGCACTTCGCTCGAACAGTCGTTGAAGACGGCGGTCTCGTCGAGGTTGATGGTGTTGAAGACCTGCTTCACGCCGGTGTTCATCGAGCCGGCGGTCGGGGCCGAGTCGGGGGTCTGGGCGTTGATGTTGTAGGTCTTGATGATCGCCGAATGCGGGAAGAGGTCATGCGGCAGCATGTGCTCTTCGCCCAGCAGGCCCTGCTGCTGGCCCGCATAGACACGGATGCCGTAGTTGGTGCCCACGCCCATGCCGTCGGCGACGAACAGGATCACATTGCGCGCGGTATTGGTATTGGGTTCCGCAGCAATCCGCTCGGCCAGACGCTCTTCGGCAGCGGAGAAATACTGGCTGCCGGCCTGCGGCAGGTCCTGGGCGAGGGCCGTGGTCGCGCCAAGCGCGGCCATGACGGTGAAAGTGAGATGACGATGAAACATCAATGCCTCCGTGAGCTTCATGCTGAGGGTCACCTATCGGCCGTGTGTAACAGGCCCATCACAGCAGCATGACATTTGCACAACGACGACCCGGAGACGGCGTATCGTGGCCCTGCCGGCGCGGGGTTCCGACTCCGTCACGCCTTTCGCCATCGCGAGCGCCCGGTCCTCCCGTCTTTGGGTTGCCACGTCGGCTTCGCCTCCTCGCAATGACGGGAGTTTCGCGGGAATCCTGTGGACCGGATACCTGCGCGCGAATCCGGCTGGATCAGGCCGATCTGCTGAAGAAGGCCTTGGCGGCAAAGGAGGCCGGCATCGTACCGGCCTGCCGGGGCATCTGGCATCATCGGGGCCCGCGTTCGCTGCGGGCCAGAAGCGAGTGTCAGGTGTTCGGTGCGTGACCGATCCGGTTCATGCTTCACCGAAAGGAGGATCGCCTATCAAGACTTGTCGCGGCTGGTTTGCATGACACCTGACAGTCCCTCCAGCAGTTGCGCCATGTCCTCCGGCAGGGGTGAGGCGAAACGCATCTGCGCGCCGGTGACCGGATGGACGAAACCCAGCGTAGCCGCATGAAGCGCCTGGCGGGGAAAGTTGCGCACCGCATCGGGCAGCGATCCGGGCAGTTTGCGGCGACCGCCATAGACGGAATCTCCGATCAGCGCATGTCCGGCATAGGCGGCATGAACGCGGATCTGATGCGTGCGCCCGGTCTCGAGCCAGCAGTCGAGCAGCGCGGCCGCCTCGCCGAACGCCTCCTCCACCCGCAGCCGCGTCACCGCGCGGCGGCCGGTTGCCGTGACCGCCTGACGCTGGCGGTCATGCCGGTGCCGGGCGAGGCCGGTGGTGATGCGCAACACGCCGCCCGTCTCGGCCGAGATACCTGCCAGGCCGCGCAGGCGCGGATCACCCGCCGAGGGGACGCCATGGCAGACCGCACGGTAATGGCGCTCGACCGTATGGGCGGCAAACTGGGCGGCAAGCCCGTGATGGGCGCGGTCGTGCTTGGCTGCGACGAGCAGGCCGGATGTGTCCTTGTCGATCCGGTGGACAATGCCGGGGCGGCGCTCTCCCCCCACCCCCGAAAGACTGTCGCCGCAATGAGCGACGAGGGCATTGACCAGCGTGCCCGAGGGACTGCCGGGGGCCGGATGGACGACCATTCCCGCGGGCTTGTCGATGACGATGAGGTCCGCGTCCTCATGCAGGATGACGAGCGGGATCGCCTCGGCCGCGACATGGGTCTCGGCAGGCGCAGGGACAGTGATCCTGATCATGTCGCCCGCAACGACCTTCGCCTTCACATCCGTCGCAGCCGCGCCGTTGACGCTGACCGCTCCCTCGGCGATCAGCCGGGCAAGGCGCGAGCGCGAGAGGTCTGCATCCTCTGGCGCGTCGCGGGCAAGCGCCCTATCAAGGCGCGGCGGCGGCTCGGCGCCGATTGTGAAGATGACGAGGCGCTCCATGGCTCCCTCCGGTGACGAGGCTCCCCTGCCACCGCAAGCGCTGTTTCTCAAGCGTCTTGTCCTTGCCCTGGCGGTGGTGATGATCGCAGGCTTCCTTGCCCTCATCGTCACGCTGATCGTGAAACTCTCGGTCGAGCCGCGCATCCTGCCCGACGGGATCGCCTTGCCCGACGACGCGCGGGCCACGGCATTCACCCAGGGCGGCAACTGGTATGCCATCGTCACCGAAGACGAGCGCATCCTGATCTTCGACCGCGACAGCGGCGTGCTGATCCAGACGGTGCAGATCACGCGCTGACACCGTACCGAATCGGATTGTGGCGGAATAGGCGGCTGCCGCGGAACAATCCGGCACCGGCAGGCAGACTGATCGCCGGAACACCGAATCCGCCGCTGAATCTTGACCGTTGCTCCGGCCCCGGACACAATAGGCCCTGACAGCAACCTTTCGCTCTGCTGTTGTCGGTGGGGGCCGACAGAAGATGCGAAGCCGTGAAGCGTATTCGCATGATGATTGACCCCCGGCCTGCCAGCGGCCAGCAGAATGACACGTTTTCCTCGCCGGTCCTGCGTGACCGGCGCACTCGGTCGGACGGGCGGCCTCGGCGCATGACGCCTCTCATGCGCAGGGTCGAGGTCGCCTGTCTGTTACCTTCGGGCGAGGTGATCGAATCGCCACGCCTCGTCCCGGCTCTCCCGGCTTTCGAGGATCCCTTTTCGGCCTTCACCCGTGCCGCGCTGGTGACGACGGAACGCGGCCTCACCGCCGTGGGCGACCTGTGGCCCGGCGACAGGGTCCGCACCGTCGACAGCGGCTTCCAGACCCTTCTGTGGAAAGGCTCCACCACGCTCGTTCCCCACGCGCGCGGGCAGGATCCGGCCATGGGGCGCCTCACGCGCATCGCAGCGGACGGGCTCGGCATTGCCCGGCCGATGGCCGACCTTGTCCTTGGCCCCTCGGCCAGGATCACCCATCGTGCCCCGGCCGTCGTGCAGCTGACCGCATCGGAGATGGCGCTCGTTCCGGCGCGCGATTTCGTGGACGGCTGCGCGGTGATCGAGATCACGCCGCCCACCCCGGTCGAGATCTGCCATCTGGGATTTGCAGGCCACGAGATCATCGTCGCCAACGGGATCGAGGTCGAAAGCTATCATCCCGGCCCGATCCACAATCTCGGGCTCCGCCCGGAATATCTCGACCTGTTCCTGTCCTGCTTCCCGCATCTGGACAGCTACACCGACTGGGGCCTGCCCGCGCATCAGCGGCTGCGGCGCAGCGACCTCGACGTCACATACGCGGCGTGATCCCGCCCAGAGCCAGAAGCTCGAACGGCACCGGAGGCTCATCCTTGGCCGATCGGATCACGAGGCTCGTCTTCACATTCTCGACATTGGGTGCCGTCGTCAGTTCCCGAGTGAGAAACTGCTGGAACGCGGGAAGATCGGCCGCCACACATCGCAGGATGAAATCGACCTCACCATTGAGCATGTGGCATTCGCGCACGACCGGCCAGCTTCGGCAAAGCGCCTCGAAAGCGGCCAGATCGGTCTCGGCCTGACGCGCGAGGCGCACCTGCGCGAAGACCTGCACCTCGAAGCCGAGCACTGCGGGGTCGATCTGCGCATGATAGCTGCGGATGACGCCCTGCTCCTCGAGCGCGCGCAGACGACGCAGGCAGGGGGGCGCGGAGATTCCGACCCGGCTTGCAAGTTCGACATTGGTCATCCGGCCATTTGCCTGCAGCTCGGCGAGAATCATCCTGTCGATCTCGTCCAGCTTCACCTGCTCTCACCCCCGCTACCCGTGCAGAAAGGCAGATACCCGGGGCCTGCATCTTGCGCAACCTTGGCGATCCCGGCAGGTTCGGGGCCAGCCTTGCAGCGGGGCGGAAGCCCCTTATATGCGAGAAGCATGATATTTGAAGGACGATCGACATGACCGATCCGCGTCACGCCAGGGTTCTCATCATCGGCTCGGGCCCGGCGGGCTATACCGCCGCCGTCTACGCGGCGCGCGCCATGCTCTCGCCCGTACTGGTCCAGGGGATCGAGCCGGGCGGCCAGCTCACGACCACCACCGATGTGGAGAACTGGCCAGGCCAGACCTCGATCCAGGGACCGGAACTCATGGTGCAGATGGAGGAACATGCCCGGGCGATGGGGACCGAGATCGTCTCCGACATCATCACCGAACTCGACCTGTCGGAGCGGCCGTTCCGTGCGAAGGGGGATTCGGGGACGCAATACACCGCCGATGCCGTGATCCTCGCCACCGGGGCGCGGGCGAAATGGCTGGGGATCGAGAGCGAACAGCATCTGCGCGGCTTCGGCGTCTCGGCTTGCGCGACCTGTGACGGATTCTTCTACCGCGGCCAGGAGATCGTGGTCGTGGGCGGCGGGAACACCGCCGTCGAGGAAGCCCTGTTCCTGACCAATTTCGCATCGAAGGTGACGCTGATCCATCGCCGGGATTCCCTGCGTGCCGAGAAGATCCTGCAGGAACGGCTCTTCCGCAACGAGAAGGTCGAAATGCTCTGGGATCATACCGTCGAGGAAGTGCTGGCCGAGGGCGAGCCTGCGCAGGTGCGCGGCGTCCGGGTCAGGAGCGTCAAGACCGGCGAGGAAAGCGAAGTGGCGGCCAAGGGTGTCTTCATCGCCATCGGCCACGCACCAGCCTCGGAGCTCGTGAAGGACCAGCTGCCCCTGCGCGAAGGCGGCTACGTGACGGTGGAACCGGGCTCGACCCGCACCGCCATTCCCGGTGTCTTTGCCGCAGGCGACCTGACCGACGACCATTACCGTCAGGCGGTGACCAGCGCCGGCATGGGCTGCATGGCGGCGCTGGATGCCGAGAAATTCCTCTCGGCGCAGGAATAGCAGTGCCCATCAACCATATCGCAACGAAGGGCTGGCAGGCTCGGGGCCTGCCGCCGGGGCTCCGGCCTCATGCTGCGGTGAAGTTCACATCCTGCGCTGAACTGATGTGACGACCTCGAACGGGATCGCGGGCGGGCATCCGGTCCGCGGGGTTCCCGTGTTTTCGTCATTGCGAGGAGACGGAGCCGACGCGGCAAGCCAGAGTGGCAGAGATGGGTTACGCCACTTACGCTCGCCATGACCAAAGGAGCAATGGACCCCGAGCCCCGGGCACGCCGCCCGTCCGCTTGAATTCAGCCGCATTTCGCGTCTAGGCGGCAGCTGACCGCGCGATGTCCGCGCCGCCAGACCGTTAAGGAATACGCTTCGTGACTGCTCATCTCGCCCCGATCCCCGAACTCTATGTCTCCCCCGACAGCGCCACGATGTTGAAGTCCGCGGCGGCCGAACTGAAAAGCCACGACCTGACCCGGCGGCAGACCTGTGACCTGGAACTGCTGATGAACGGGGCGTTCCACCCGTTGAAGGGTTTCCTCACCGAAGAGGATTACGATTCGGTCGTCGAGACGATGCGCCTTGCCGACGGCACGCTCTGGCCGATGCCGATCACGCTCGATGTCTCGCCCGAATTTGCCGAGGGAGTCGCCCTGGGCGAGGACATCGCCCTGCGCGATCAGGAGGGCGTGATCCTCGCGACGATGACGGTCACCGACCGCTGGACCCCGGACAAGTCGCGCGAGGCGACGCATGTCTTCGGTGCCGACGATGTCGCGCATCCGGGCGTCGATTACCTGCACAACCGCGCGGGCAAGGCCTATCTGGGCGGGCCGGTCACGGGGCTGCAGCCTCCGGTTCACTATGATTTCCGCAGCCGCCGCGACACGCCTAATGAACTCCGCGCCTATTTCCGCAAGATGGGCTGGCGGCGCATCGTCGGCTTCCAGACCCGCAACCCGCTGCACCGCGCGCACCAGGAGCTGACCTTCCGCGCCGCGCGTGAAGCGCAGGCGAACCTGCTCATCCATCCCGTCGTCGGCATGACGAAGCCGGGCGATGTCGACCATTTCACCCGCGTGCGCTGCTACGAGGCCGTGCTTGGCAAATACCCTTCCGCCACCACGCATCTGAGCCTGCTGAACCTCGCCATGCGCATGGGCGGCCCGCGCGAAGCGCTCTGGCATGCGATCATCCGCCGAAATCACGGGGTGACGCATTTCATCGTCGGCCGCGACCATGCGGGCCCCGGCAAGAACAGCCAGGGCGAGCCCTTCTACGGACCCTATGATTCGCAGGACCTGGTGCAGAAGCATCAGGACGAGATCGGCGTCACCGTCGTGCCCTTCCGGCAGATGGTCTATGTCCAGGACAAGGCCCAGTATTTCCCCGAGGACGAGGTGCCCGAAGGGGCCTCCGTCCTGTCGATCTCCGGCACTGAACTGCGCCGCCGCCTGCGCGAGGGGCTCGAGATTCCCGAATGGTTCTCTTTCCCCGAAGTCGTCGAACAGCTGCGCAAGACCAGCCCCGAGCGGTCGAAACAGGGGTTCACCGTCTTTTTCACCGGCCTGTCCGGCTCGGGCAAATCGACCATCGCCAATGCGCTGATGGTGAAGCTGATGGAGATGGGCGGGCGGCCGGTCACGTTGCTGGACGGTGATATCGTGCGCAAGCATCTGTCGTCCGAACTCGGCTTCTCGAAAGAGCATCGCGACATCAACATCAAGCGTATCGGCTATGTTGCGAGCGAGATCACCAAGAACGGCGGTATCGCGCTCTGCGCGCCGATCGCCCCCTATGCCGCCACCCGGCGCGAGGTGCGCGAGATGATCGAAACCTATGGTGCCTTCGTCGAGGTCCATGTCGCCACCAGCCTCGAGGAGTGCGAGCGACGCGACCGCAAGGGCCTGTACAAGCTGGCGCGCGAGGGGAAGATCAAGGAGTTCACCGGAATCTCGGATCCCTACGAAGAGCCGCAGAGCCCGGAGCTGCGCGTCGACACCGAGAATGTCGACGTCGACAGCTGCGCGCATCAGGTGCTGCTGAAACTCGAGGGGATGGGGCTGATCGGGGCCTGAACGGCCGCGGCACATCCGTCTCGCGCATGGTGCGGCGAGAGTGTGCTGCCGTCCTACGCCTCCACCATCACCTGCACCCCCGGGGCAAGCGCTGGCGCGAGCATGTGCAGCACGGGGCGCGCGAAGGCGATGCAGCCTTCGGTGGGACTGTCCGGGCCGGCCCATTCGTGGATGAAGATCGCCGAGCCCTGCCCCGGTACCCTGTCTGCGTTCCAGTCGGTCAGGATCACCAGGTCGTAGAGCGAATCCGCGCGATACAGGTCCTCATGGCTGAATCCGTGCGGGGCCTTCACCATGCGATTGTAGTCCGGGTCCGCCGGATCATCGGACCACAGGTCGCCGGGCGCGATCTCCTGCGCCCAGCCGGCAGGTCTTGCCAGCCGGTCGGGCCGGTAGAGCATTCCCGTAATCCGCCAGCGCCCCGCAGGCGTGGCCCCGTCGCCCTCGCGCTTGGCCGTGGTCACGCCGGAGCGGCCGATGGTGCAAGCGTAAAGCTGTCCGTCGAAGAGGAACCCGTCCCCGGTCAGACGCGCGTTCACAGCAGATGCCCCGATTTTGCGGCCTTGGTGGCAAGGTAGCCCTCGTTCAGCGGATTGCGCCCGACACGGAGCGGCACGCGCTCGACGACGCGCAGCCCCTGTTCCTCCATCCGCGCGACCTTGGCGGGGTTGTTGGTCATGAGCCGCACCTCGTGAAAACCCATCTCGCGCAGGATCGCCGCACCGATGCGGAAGTCGCGCTCGTCATCCTCGAAGCCGAGCCGGTGATTCGCCTCGACCGTGTCGAATCCCTGATCCTGCAGGAAATAAGCCCGCATCTTGTTGGCGAGGCCGATCCCGCGCCCCTCCTGGTTGAGATAGAGGAGCACCCCCGCGCCCTCCTCGCCCATCTGCGCCAGCGCACCCCGCAACTGCGGCCCGCAATCACATTTGAGGCTGCCGAGCAGGTCTCCGGTGAAACAGGCCGAATGCAGCCTGGCGAGCACGGGCGCGCCACGGAGGGGCGAGCCGATCTCGACGGCGTAATGCTCGTCCCCGCCGTCATCGGGCCGGAACACGTGCAGCCGTCCCGCACGCGAGACATCGAGCGGCACCCGCGCCGCGACCACCTCGTGCAGCGGTGACATGCCGCCCGCCATGATATCGGCCTCTGCCACGCGGGTGAGGCGATGCGTGGCCGCAAAACCCGCGCCGTCCTTCACCGCCGCGACCAGCACCGCAGGCAGGAGGCGGGCCGACTTCATCAGCCGGATCGCCGCGCGATGCAGCGAGACATCGCCCCCCCGTGCGCTCTCGAACGGGCCTTTCATCGGCTGCGCGAGATCGGCTGCCGGATCGGCCACCGCCCGCACCCAGCGCCAGTCGGCATCTTCGGGCAGCACCAGCCGCGCAAGATCGCCGTCATAGGCCCGCGCCTTGAGCGTCCCGGCCCGCTTGTCCGTGATGACCAGCACCGGACCCAGCACCCGCAGGGCCGCAAGCCGCGCAGCCGTCAGGGTCTCGGCGGCCGCGACCACGACCGACGCGCCCGCATCACCGATGACGACGGGCACGCCCATGCGCAGATCGGCCCGGGCCCGGCCGAGGCTTTCCTGCGCGTCAGGGGAAAGGGCATCGTTCATGTGTCCCAGATAGGGCCAGCACGTGCGCGAGGCCAGAGGTCGCGTCACCCGATGACAAGCCCAGGCCCCGACCTAAACCGCCGAGGCCGCGACCAGACCTTCAAGCACCGCTTCCTCTGCCGTGCGGGGCGCGAGCGCATCGCCGATCCGGGTCACTTCGGGAACCAGCCCCTGCAGCTCGTGGTAGAGCCCGTCAACAGCCGTGCCGCCCTGCGCCAGAATCAGCGTGTCGATGCCCTCGAAGATCATCGGCTCGTCGCTCAGCGTGTTCTGGAAATAGACCGTGTCGCCGTCACAGCCGAACAGCCGCGCAAAGGGCACGATGCCGACCCCGAGCCGGAACAGCCGCGCAAGCGCCATGTCACGTGTATAGGACTGGATCGCCTCGCCTGCGAATTTTCCGTTGACCAGCAGGCGCACCTCCGATCCCTGCACGGCCACCAGTTCTGCCATGCCGAGGCCCGTCCAGTCGCAGGGCCAGTCGGCGACGAGGACGGTCTTGCCGAATGTCGCCCTGCCCGCCAGCACATCGGCCGCCTGCACGACCCGGCCGGGATCGGAATCCGGATCATGCTCGAACGCGTCCGGCAGGCGCGGCGTGGCGCCGGTAGCGATGATGACGGCGTCATAGGCACCCGAGACGACGGTCTCGCGCGTGACCTCGACGCCGGTGCGGATCTCGACACCCGCGCGGCGCGCCTCACCTTCAAGGTTGGTGACGATCCCGCCGAATTCGCTACGCCCCGGCAGAAGCTGGGCGAGAAGCGCCTGCCCGCCCAGGCGTGCACCTGCCTCGCACAATGTCACGCGATGCCCTCGTTCGGCTGCCACCGCCGCCGCCTTGAGCCCGCCGGGGCCGCCGCCCACGACCAGCACCGATTTTGCCCGCGCCACAGGTGCCACCACCCCGAACCGCAACTCGCGTCCGGTTTCGGGATGCTGGATGCAGGAAATCGGCTGGCCCATGTGGAAATGGCCGATACAGGCCTGGTTGCAGCCGATACAGGCGCGGATGTCGTCGAAGGCGACGCGTTCGGCCTTCACCGGCATGAGCGGATCGCAGATGAGCGCGCGCGTCATGCCGCAGAGATCGGCATGGCCCTTCGCGATGATCTGTTCCGCGTCCTGCGGCTGGTTGATCCGGCCCGTCACGATGACGGGACAGTCGCAGACCTCTTTTACCCGCGCGGAGAAGGGGACGAGATAGCCGCCTTCGACATACATCGGCGGGGCGATATGCGCGGCCCCGGCCAGCGTGGCGCTCGTGCCGTGGACGACGCTGACGTAATCGAGGAGCGGCGCGAGATGGGCGATGGCCTGCAGGGACTCATCCTCGGTCAGCCCCTCGTCGGATTTCTCGTCACCCGAGATGCGCAGGCCCACGGCCATCGTCCCGCCGGTGCGATTGCGCACTTCCTCGAGAACACGGCGCAGGAACCGCATCCGGTTCTCGAAACTGCCGCCGTAGTCGTCCTCGCGCCTGTTGACCCGGGGCGAGAGGAATTGCGCGGGCAGATAGCCATGGCTGGCGACAATCTCCACCCCGTCGAGCCCGGCGTGCTGCAGACGGGCGGCGGTACCGGCATAACCTTCGATGATCTCCTCGATCATCTGCACGGACATCGGTGCCGGAATCACATGATAGCGTTCCGAGGGGCTGGCCGAAGGGGCCCAGGCCACGGGTTTCGAGCCGTCGAAGCTTTCCGTCACCTCGCGGCCGGGGTGGAAAAGCTGGGAAAAGACCCGTGCGCCATGTCTGTGCAGCCGCTCGGCCAGGCGGCGATAGCCCGGAAGACAGGAATCATCCGCCGCCATGAGCGTTTCGCCGGTATAGCGCGCGGTCTCGTGCACACCCGCAACCTGGGTGACGATCAGCCCGACGCCGCCTTCTGCCCGCGCCTCGTGATAGGCGATGAGCGCCTCGCCGATCATGCCGCCCTCGGCCAGAACCGTGTCGTGCCCGGTCGAGACGATGCGGTTCTTCACCTCCACCGGCCCGAGCCGCAGTGAAGAAAACAGATTGGAAAGCGCCTGTCCGGTCATGCCGTCCCCCGGCCCGTTGTGGTGACACCATCCTGCCACGGGATGCGGCCCTGCGCGAGGGGGGGGTGCATTCCTCCGTCATTGCCAGCGGCAGCGAAGCAGCCCGGCTTTCTAACGTCTCTGGTTTGCCGCGTCGCCTGGCGTCCCGAGGTCAGCACCCCGTCCTTACAGCCAGTCGCGCAGAATCGGGATCAGCGGCTCATCTGCGGGCGGCATCGGGTAGTCGCGCAGGTCGCGGGCGCGCACCCATTTGAGCGCCTGCCCCTCACGCGCCTGCACCATGCCCTGCCAGCGGCGGCAGGCGTAGAGTGGCATGAGCAGATGGAAATCGGGATAGGCGTGGCTCGCGAAGGTCAGCGGCGCGAGACAGGATTCCCGGGTGTCCACCCCCAGTTCCTCGTGCAGCTCGCGGATCAATGCGGCTTCCGGGGTCTCCCCCTCCTCGACCTTGCCACCGGGGAATTCCCAGAGACCGGCCATCGGCTTGCCCTCGGGCCTTTGCGCGATCAGCACGCGCCCGTCAGCGTCGATGAGCGCGACGGCAGCGACGAGGACGATCCGGCTCAAGACCGGTAATCCGCGTTGATGTCGATATAGCCGTGGGTCAGATCGCAGGTCCAGACCCGCGCCCGGCCCTGACCGAGGCCCAGGTCCACGCCGATCACCAGCTCTTGCCCCTTCATGTAGGCGCTGGCCGCATCCTCGGAGTAATCCGGCACACGGGCCCCGTCGCGGGCGACCCAGAGACTGCCGAAACGGATCCCGAGACGGTCGCGGTCGGCCGCCGCACCGGATTTGCCCACGGCCATGACGACCCGGCCCCAGTTCGCATCCTCACCGGCCACCGCCGTCTTGACCAGCGGCGAATTGGCGATGGAGAGCGCGACCCTGCGGGCGTCGGCATCATCCGCCGCGCCCTCGACCTGAACCTCGATGAGCTTGCTCGCTCCCTCACCATCGCGCACGACCTGAAGGGCGAGATCGAGCATCACCTCTTCCAGGGCAGCGGCGAAGCCCGCATCCCCGCTCACATCCACGCCGGAGGCACCGGTTGCGGCGACGAGCAGCGTGTCGGATGTGGAGGTGTCGCTGTCCACGGTGATGCAGTTGAAGGTCCGGCCGGTGACATCGCTGACAAGCGCCTGCAGCTCCGCCCGCCCGAGCTTCGCATCGGTGAAGACATAGACCAGCATCGTCGCCATGTCCGGCGCGATCATCCCCGAACCCTTGGCGATTCCGGCGATCCGTACTTCGCCCCCGCCGAGCGTGACCGTCCGGGTCGCGCCCTTGGGGAATGTGTCGGTCGTCATGATTGCGCGCGCGGCGGCGGCGATCCCGCCCGCGTCGAGCCCCGCCCGCAGGTCGGCCAGCCGCGCGGTGATCCGCTCCCGGGGCAAGGGCTCGCCGATCACGCCGGTCGAGGAGGTGAAGATCCGCGCGGGCGACAGCCCGAGCACCCCGGCGGCCGCGCCGGTGATCCCGGCCACCGCCTCATGGCCCGCGCGACCGGTGAAAGCATTGGCGTTACCGGAATTCACAAGGATCGCGGCCCCCCCGCCGTCCGCGTCGCGGCCGATCTTCTCCTGACAATCCAGCACCGCTGCCGAGCGCGTGGCCGAACGGGTGAAGGTTCCCGCAAGGGTCGTACCGGGATCGAGGACCGCGAGCATCACATCGTCGCGGCCCTGATAGCGCAGGCCGGCGGCGACAGTGGCGAAGCGGACCCCGCCGATCTGCGGCATGTCGGGAAACGACGCGGGAGCAAGCGGCGAGACGACGCTGGTCATAGTCGGCGCTCAGTCGTCAAGCAGGCTGACGTCGAACACCACTGCCGGATCAAACTCGCCCTCTTCCGGAAGGATGACCTCGGCCCCGGCCTCAAGTTCTGCGAGCCGGGCGGTGATCGCCTGCTGCTGCAATTCCCCTTCGATCTGGGCGCGCACGACATCGAGCGGCGGCGACTCCTGCACGCGCGTGTCGTTGAGCAGGATGACATGCCAGCCGAACTGGCTCTCGACCGGATCCGAGATGGCACCGACCTCCATTGCCTGCACCGCATCGGCGAAGGGTTCGACCATCATTTCGGCCACGAACCAGCCCAGGTCGCCGCCATTCGCACCCGAACCGGCGTCGGTCGACAGGTCGCGCGCGAGATCGGCAAAATCCTCGCCCCCATCCAGACGGTCGATGACGGCTTTCGCCTCGTCCTCGGTCGCGACCAGGATGTGATCGGCGTCATACTCGGTCATGGCAGTCTCGGGGCCGTACTGCGCATCATAGGCTTCCTGCACCGCTTCGTCGCTGACCGCGCTAGGCAGGAACGCGCTGATCGCCTCGGCGGCGAGAAGGGTGCGGCGTTCGTTGGCGAGCATCAGGGCGATCCGTCCCGGCTCTTCATCGACCGTATCGGCGAGAAGCTGCTGCTGCACCAGTTGCGAGACCATGCCGTCGAACAGGATGTCGGGCGGAAGCTGGTGATATTCCGCCGGAAGCTGGGTGGTGGCAGCGATCACCTCGCCCAGGGTGATGCCGGTGCCGCTTACCGTGGCGACGACGGTATCGCGCGTCGCACCGGGCAGGTCCTCCTGCGCCACCGCAGGCAGGCTGAGCATCACAAGTGCTGTTGTCGCAAGCAGGATTCGTCTCGGCATCGGTCGTTCTCCCATGGTGACGCCTTGCGCCAACATTGACAGCTTCAGGGGCGCCCCTTACATCGCCCGCAGGCCAGAGGGGCACCGACGGCGGGGCCCTGTCTATGATGTGTGTATCTGCCCCACAAGGGACTTGCGCGCATCTGGCCGCAGAGGAACCGAAGGAGCGGTCGATGCTGGGAATTGGAGCGATGGCCCGCAAGGTGTTCGGGACACCGAACGACCGCAAGGTCAAGGCGACCTGGCCCATCATCCACAAGATCAACGCGCTCGAACCGAAATACCAGGCCATGAGTGACGCGGAACTGCGTCAGACGACCGACGAACTTTCGGCAAGGGCGCAGGCGGGCGAGGATCTCGACAATCTCCTGCCCGACGCCTTCGCCAACTGCCGCGAGGCGGCGCGGCGCGCCCTGGGGCTGCGGGCCTTCGACGTGCAGCTCATGGGCGGCATCTTCCTGCATCAGGGCAATATCGCCGAGATGAAGACCGGCGAGGGCAAGACCCTGGTCGCGACCTTCCCGGCCTATCTCAACGCGCTAAGCCGCAAGGGCGTGCATATCGTCACGGTAAACGACTATCTTGCCAAACGTGACGCCGACTGGATGGGCAAGGTCTTCGCCATGCTCGGGATGACGACGGGCGTCGTCTATCCGCAGCAGCCCGAAGAGGAAAAGCGCGAGGCATATGCCTGCGACATCACCTATGCGACCAACAACGAACTCGGCTTCGACTATCTGCGCGACAACATGAAGGCCGAACTGTCGCAGATGTATCAGCGCCCGCACAATTACGCGATCGTGGACGAGGTGGACTCGATCCTGATCGACGAGGCGCGGAC
>CAYUBT010000012.1:0-4584 GCA_964443055.1 uncultured Rubellimicrobium sp. | reverse complement strand
CGCGGACGCCGCTGATCATCTCGGGCCCGGCGCAGGACCGCAGCGACCTCTACACCACCATCGACACGCTGATCCCCGAACTGACCGACGATCACTACACGCTCGACGAGAAGACCCGCAACGTCACCTATACCGACGAGGGCAACGAATTTCTCGAGATGCGGCTGCAGCAGGCCGGAATCCTGCCCGAAGGCCAGACGCTCTACGACCCCGAGAGCACGACCGTCGTCCATCACGTCAACCAGGGCCTGCGCGCGCACAAGCTGTTCCAGCGCGACAAGGACTATATCGTCCGCGACAACCAGGTGGTGCTGATCGACGAATTCACCGGCCGGATGATGGTCGGGCGCAGGCTGTCGGACGGCCTCCACCAGGCCATCGAGGCCAAGGAGCGCGTCGCCATCCAGCCCGAGAACGTCACGCTCGCCTCGGTCACCTTCCAGAACTATTTCCGGCTCTACGACAAGCTTGCCGGCATGACAGGCACGGCCCTGACCGAGGCCGAGGAATTCATGGACATCTACGGCCTCGGCGTCGTCGAGGTGCCGACGAACCGCCCCATCGCCCGTGTGGACGAGCACGATCAGGTCTACCGCACCGCAGAAGAGAAATACGCTGCCATCGTGCGGACCATCACCGAGGTTCACGGGCGCGGGCAGCCGATCCTGGTCGGCACGACCTCGATTGAAAAGTCCGAGATGCTCTCGAACCTGCTCAAACAGGCCGGGATTCGGCACAATGTCCTGAACGCGCGCCAGCACGAGCAGGAGGCGGAGATCGTCGCCGATGCCGGCAAGCTGGGTGCCGTCACCATCGCCACGAACATGGCCGGGCGCGGCACGGACATCAAGCTGGGCGGCAATGTCGAGATGCAGGTGCTCGAGGCGCTGGCGGCCGACCCCGAGGCCAACCCCGACGAAGTGCGCGCCCGGATCGAGGCGGAACATGTGGACGAGGAAGAGAAGGTGAAGGCCGCGGGCGGCCTTTACGTCCTTGCCACCGAACGCCACGAGAGCCGCCGCATCGACAACCAGCTCCGCGGCCGGTCCGGCCGCCAGGGCGACCCGGGCCATTCGTCGTTCTTCCTCAGCCTCGAGGACGACCTCATGCGCATCTTCGGGTCCGACCGGCTCGAGAAGGTGCTCAATTCGCTGGGCATGAAAGAGGGCGAGGCCATCGTCCATCCCTGGGTGAACAAGAGCCTCGAACGCGCACAAGCCAAGGTCGAGGGGCGCAACTTCGACATTCGCAAGCAGCTTCTGAAATACGACGACGTGATGAACGACCAGCGCAAGGCCATCTTCAGCCAGCGCCGCGAGATCATGGAAACCGAGGATCTGGCCGAAATCGTCACCGACATGCGCCATCAGGTCATCGAGGACCTCTGCCTTGCAGCGATGCCGCCGCGCTCCTACCCGGACCAGTGGGATCTGGACGGCCTCGCCGCCAATCTGCGCGAGACTGTCGGTATCGACGTGCCGGTGAGCGACTGGGCTGCGGAGGAGGGTGTCGACCCCGAGGCACTGCAGGAGCGGATCGAGGCGGTCTCGGACGAGAAGATGGCCGAGAAGGAAGAATCCTTCGGCCCCGAGACAATGCGTTCGATCGAGAAGCAGGTCCTCCTGCAGACCATCGACACGAAATGGCGCGAGCACCTCCTGAAGCTGGAACATCTGCGCTCTGTGGTCGGGTTCCGGGGCTATGCCCAGCGTGATCCGCTCAACGAATACAAGACGGAAAGCTTCCAGCTTTTCGAGCACCTCCTCGACAGCCTGCGCGTGGACGTGACGCAGAAGCTTTCGAAGATCCGGCCGATGACGCAGGAAGAGCAGCAGGCGCTCATCCAGCAGACGCTGGAGTTGCAGCGTCAGCAGGCCACCGCTCAGGTCGCCGCACCCGCGCCGCAGCCCGAACTGGTCGGCGCAGGAGCCGAGGCCCCGGCCGCGCGCCCGGGTTTCGATCCCGCGGACATCAACACCTGGGGCAAGCCGGGGCGCAACGACCTCTGCCCCTGCGGATCGGGCAAGAAGTTCAAGCATTGCCACGGTCGGCTTGCGTGAGAGGCCGACGGGGTTGGTGTGAACCCCGCATCCCCCCCTCGTCATTGCGAGGAGCCGAAGGCGACGCGGCAAACCATAACGGCGGAGCCGGCTTGCTTCGCTGTCGCTCGCAATGACGAAAGAACATGCTCGCACCATGTGTCGCACGGCACGACGCTTGGCCTGCGCGCCTGCGACTGCTAACCAGAATGCAGCACCCATCGGAAAAGCGACCGCCGTGACAGAAGCCCCTCGCCGCCCGCTCACCCTGCGTGATGTCGCCGAAGCCTCCGGCGTCTCGGAGATGACCGCAAGCCGCGTGCTGCGCGGCAAGGGCGATGTGAGCGACGCGACCCGCGCCCGCGTTCTCGAAGCCGCACGCACCATCGGCTATGTCCCCAACAAGATCGCCGGGGCGCTGGCCTCGAGCCGGGTAAACCTTGTCGCCGTGGTGATCCCGAGCCTGGGGAACCTGGTCTTTCCCGAAGTGCTCTCGGGCATCTCCCAGACGCTGGACGACACCGGGCTGCAGCCGGTCGTCGGCGTCACCGACTATCTTCCCGAGAAGGAAGAAAAGGTGCTGTTCGAGATGCTCTCGTGGCGACCGTCGGGCGTGATCGTCGCCGGGCTCGAACATTCCGAGGCCTCGCGTGCGATGCTGTCGCGCGCCGGGGTGCCGGTGGTCGAGATCATGGACACTGACGGCGACCCGATCGACGCCTGCGTCGGCATCAGCCACCGCCGCGCCGGGCGCGAGATGGCCGAGGCGATCCTCGCGGCGGGTTATCGGAATATTGGCTTCCTGGGCACAAAGATGCCCCTCGACCATCGCGCCCGCAAACGGTTCGAGGGTTTCACCCGCAAGCTGGCCAAGGCCGGGATCGAGATTTCCGACCGCGAATTCTACTCGGGCGGCTCCGCACTGCTGAAGGGGCGCGAGATGACCGAAACGATCCTCGCACGCCGCCCCGATCTGGATTTCCTGTATTATTCCAACGACATGATCGGTGCGGGCGGACTGTTGCACCTGCTGTCGAGGAATGCGCGCATCCCCGGTGACATCGGCCTTGCGGGGTTCAACGGGATGGAGTTGCTGGATGGCCTGCCCATGCGGCTTGCGACAATGGACGCCTGCCGCCGCGAGATCGGCGTGAAGGCGGCCGAGATCGTCGCCACACGCAATGCCGAACCCGGCAGCGGTGGGGGTGAACTGATCGAACTGACGCCGACGCTGCAATATGGCGACACGTTGCGCCGCCGCCCGATCTGACCCGCGCCGACCGGGGCGGTTTCGCATGGATCGGCTTTTTTGCATTTATTTATGAAAATCATTTGACTTAATCGTATCACCAGCCCTAGCCTGCTGCGGAAGTAGGGGGATTCATGGGGCTTCGCGGCACGAATCAGGGATTGTCCCGGCATCACAACCGGCGCATCGTGCTTGAGTTCATCCGCGAGCACGGCCCGGCCTCGCGTGGGGACATCGCCCAGCATGTCGGGCTGACCGTGCAGACCGTTTCATCCATTGTGCGCGAACTTGAGGAACTGGGCTATCTTCTGCCGGTGCGGGAAAAGCCGCGCGGGCGCGGTGCCCCTGCGCAGACGCTGCATCTCAACCCTGGCGGCGGCCACGCGATCGGAATCGACGTCTCGCCACTGGGCGTCAGTGCCGCACTGGTGAATCTCGCCGGGGAGATCGTGGGCCATGCGACACGGCCCGCGGCCAATCCCTCACCCGAGACCGGCTTCCGCCTGATCCGCGAGCTTCTGGATGAGATGCGCCGCTTCAGCCCCCCGGCACGTCTCCTTGGTGTCGGCATGGCGATTCCCGGCCCGCTGGATGTGGAGGGGATGAGTTTCGTCGGCCCGACCACGCTCGACGGCTGGAGCGGCATCCCGCTGCAGGAGGAACTGGCTGCCGTCTCCGGTCTCGCCGCCTTCATCGAGATGGATACCGCCGCCGCTGCCCTTGGCGTGCGCCTTCATGGCAAGGGCCATGGCCACAGCGAGTTTTATTACCTGCATATCGGCGCGGGCCTTGGCGGCACGATGGTCCATCGCGGCCAGCCCCTGAGCGGTGCCTATGGCAATGCGGGCGAGATCGGGCATGTGCCGGTCGTGGCCGACGGCTTGCCCTGTTCCTGTGGAAACGCGGGCTGTCTGGAGCGTTACGTCTCTCTCGACGGCTTTCACCGCCGCCCTGAGGGACAGAGCGAGGAGGGCTGGGCGGAAAGCGTCGCACCGATGTTCCACCGCGCCATCACGATGATCGAGAATCTGTTCGACCCCGAGACGATCATCCTCGGCGGCATCGCGCCACCGTCCCTCATCCATGCGCTTGTTGCAGTCACCGCCGACCTTCCGCCGTCCGTGTCGGCACGGCGCGGGCGACGGCAGCCGCGCGTCATCGCCGAGACCGACCCGCATTCCGTCTTGCGCGGCGCAGCGGCAACCGCAATTTCCGGGGTTCTCTCTCCGGGCGCAGAGCGCGAATATCACCCTGACCACGACCCCCTTTGCGATGGAGTGGCCGCATGAGCGAACC
>CAYUBT010000011.1:0-27576 GCA_964443055.1 uncultured Rubellimicrobium sp. | reverse complement strand
GCTAGGCAAGGACCGCCGCGCACAAGCTCCGGCCCCGGGGCCTGTCGGTCCTCGGCTCGATCGCGCTCCTGCTTGCCGTGTCGGCGGCGCTGCGGCTGGGCTCCATGGCCGACATGGCGCACGCGTCCGGTGACAACGACGCCGCGGGTCCGCACGATGCCGTGACGACAGGGCCCGATCCGGCAGAGACACCGCCCCTGCTCGAGGCGTTCCGCCAGCGGGAAGAGCGGGTCTCCGCGCGCGAGGCGCTGCTCGCCACGCGGGAAGAGGCGCTCGCCCTCGCATCGGCCGAGATCGAGGAACGGCTTGCCGCGCTGTCGCAGGCAGAGGAGTCACTTGCCGCCATGATCGCCCTGGCTGAAAATGCGGCGACGGATGATCTCATGCGTCTCACGGCCGTTTACGAAAACATGCGCCCGCAGGACGCCGCCGCGCTGTTCGAGAGGATGGATGCCTCTTTCGGTGCGGGATTTCTCGGCATGATGGATCCGGCTGCAGCTGCGGCGATCATGGGCAGACTCACGCCCGAAACCGCCTATTCGGTCAGCGCCGTCCTGGCGGGCAGGAATGTTTCGGCCCCCCGCGATTAGCCGCGCTGACAGAGTGTTAACCCGCATCTGCGACTGTCTTCCCGACCATTCAGCGAAAGCCCTCCGAAATGACCGGCATCATCGGCGCCCTCCTGATCTTCGTCATGGTGTTCGGGGGATTCCTGCTCAGCGGCGGCCAGCTCGTCACGGTTTTCAGCGCCCTGCCGTTCGAACTGATGATCATCGGCGGTGCGGCGACCGGCGCATTTCTCATCTCGAACGACCGGGCAACGATCCGCTATACCCTGCGCGGCTTCGTCAAGGTGTTTCGCGGCCCCGCGTGGCTGCCCGGGGACTATCGCGACCTGCTTTGCCTGCTGTTCGAGCTGATCCGCCTGTCCCGAGCGAATCCGGTCGCGCTCGAGGAGCATGTCGAACGGCCCGAAAATTCCGCGATTTTCGCCAGATATCCCCGGATCGCCGCCGACCCCGAGGCGGTGAGCTTGATCTGCGACACCCTGCGCTCGGCCTCGATGAACTACGATGATCCCCATCAGGTCGAGGATGTGCTCGACAAGCGGATCGAGGCGCACCACAGGCAGGCGCTGAACTCGTTTCGTGCGCTTCACACGATGGCCGATGCGCTGCCGGCGCTCGGCATCGTTGCGGCCGTTCTCGGCGTGATCAAGACGATGGCCTCGATCGACCAGCCGCCCGAGGTGCTGGGCCGCCTGATCGCAGGCGCGCTGGTGGGCACGTTTCTTGGCGTCTTTCTCGCCTATGGCTTCGTCGGCCCCTTCGCGATGCGCCTGCGCGCCGTGCTCGAGGATGAGGCCTATTTCTACCACCTGATCCGCGAGGTTCTGGTCGCCAATCTGCGCCAGCACCCGCCCCAGATCTGCATCGAGGTCGGGCGTCAGAACACGCCCGGCCACAATCGCCCCGGCTTCGACGCTCTCGAGGAGGCGCTGAAAGCCACGCGCGACGCCGCATGATCCGCCTCGCCCTCGCCTTCCTGCTCTGGACCTCGGCAGCAATGGCTGCCGAGGTGGTGATCCAGGCCGGCGAACATGACGGTTTCACGCGCCTGTCCCTTCATGTGGGCGAAGCGCACTGGCGCTTCGGACGTGCGGGGCAGGGCTACGGGCTCCGCGTCGATGCAACGCGTGATTTCCGGATCGAACGGGTCTTTCAAACGGTGACGAGGCAGCGGATCGCCGGTCTGCACCCCGTACGGGGCGGGCTCGACATCATGCTCGCCTGCGATTGTCACGCAAGGGTGTTCCCCTATGGAGACGGCTGGGTTGTCGTCGACATCATCGACGGGCCGCCCGAACCCGGCGCGGCAGCAGAGGCAAGGCTCGATCCGCCGGCTTCCCGCAGAACGGATCGCGGGCCGCTGCCACTGCTCCTGCCGCCCCGGCCGGTGCCGGTGATGTTCCTGCCCGATCCCGAAGCCGTTCGCATGGCATCGGGCAGCCCGCCGCCTCCGGCGGCTGCCGCAGGGCAGTCTGCGCAGATCGGAAAGGCCGTGGCTGATGGTCTGATGCGCGCGGCAGATCTCGGCCTTCTCGACCTCACCCCTTCCGGGGTCCGGGCTGTCGCCGCCGTCTCCGGCACGGGGGAGGCGGGGGAGACGACCGACCGTGCCTTCGCGCCCTCACCTGCGCCACGGTCTGCCGCCTCGCCCGGCGTGATCGCAGGGACGGGGATGGATGCCGTGGTCGCCTCGCCCGGCCAGCCCCGCGCCGCAGGTTGCCTTGACGACCGGTTGTTCGATCTCGGCACCTGGACGGGTGCGGGTGACTTCACGGCAGAACTCGCCGTCCGACGTGCGCGGCTCTTCGATGCGCAGGGTGCCGCCCGGCCTGAAGCGGTCGAGGAACTCGCCCGGCTCTATCTCGCCTACGGTTTCGGACGCGAAGCGGTCGAGACCCTCGATCTCGCTCCGCGCGAAGGTCTCGACCGCGAGATCATGCATCTCCTCGCCCTGATCGTGGACGGCCGGGCCGTCGCGCCCGGCCCGCTCGCGAACCAGACCGGGTGCCGCGGCCAGTCGCTTCTCTGGCATGTATTGGCGCTGGAGTCGGTCGCCGATCTCGACGAACCCGGGCGCACCCGCATCATCACTTCGCTGCGCCTGCTCTCCGGGCCGCTGGCCCGGCAACTGGCTCCCCGGCTCGCGCTTCTTTTCGCGCAGGCCGGTGATCCGCTCGCCGCCGATGAAATCCTGCACCGCGCCTCGGGCGAGGGTGATCCGGTCATCACCACCCGGGCCGGGGTCGAGGTGGCGCGCGCATCCGGCGACTCCGCCGCGACGGTCGAACGCCTTGTCGCAGCGGTTCATGACAATCCGCATGGCGGCCCGCAGGTGCTGCTCGACATGGTCGAACTGACGCTGGCCGACCACCGCGAAGCCGAGCCGGGCGATCTCGCCCTCCTCGCGGCCGCGCGGTTCGAGTACCGCGACCGGCCCGAAGAACAGGATCTGGCGGTGGCGCAGATCCGCCTGCTTTCGCATATGGGCGACCATCGCGCCGCGCTTGACCTGACGGCCAGCCTGCCGCCAGGCCTGCAGGCCACCGCCCGTTCGGAGGCGCTGGGCAGGATGGTGGACGAGGCCGGCGACGGCCAGTTTCTCGAACTGGCCTTCGATGATCTTCCGACAACGGACGCCCGTTCTGCCCATGCGCTCGCCGCACGGCTGATCATGCTGGGTTTTCCCGAACGGGCACTTGAACTGATGCAGGGCGTCGCACCCGGCGATGCGCTGGCGGAACGCCGTTTCCTGCGCGCCGAGGCGGCTGCGCTCATGGGGCGGGTCGATCTCGTCGAGGCGGAACTCCTCGGGCTGTCCGGCCCGCGCGCCGACATGATCCGTGCGGCCGTCGCGCCCGCTCCCGGTCAGGCCGCTCCCGTCGCCCCGCCGGACGAGCCTCCCGTGCCCGGCGCACTCGCACGGGGCAATATTCTGATCGGTGAGGCGGACGCCACACGCAATCGGACGCGGGAACTTCTCGACCGGATCGCCGCCGATCTGTCGCCCGGACATTTACCGTAACGAAACGCCGCCGCCGCATGATGGGACGGCTGAACACCATCGCAGAAAGCATGATGCGCAACCTGTTCCTTGCCGCCCTTCTCCACCTGCTCCTGCCTGCGGCCATCGCGCTTGCGGGGGCGGAATCGATCTGCATTGACGCCGCCCGCACCGCCGCCCGCCGCACCGGCGTCCCGCAAGAGGTGCTTCTCGCCATCACCGCAGTCGAAACCGGCCGCGGGCAGGCAGGCCGCATGGTGCCCTGGCCCTGGACGATCAACGATTCGGGTGCTGGCTCCTGGTACGCCACCCGGCAGGAGGCCGAGGCCGCCGCCCGTGACATTCTCGCCGCAGGCCGCACCAGCTTCGACAGCGGCTGTTTCCAGTTGAACTATCGCTGGCATGGCAGCGCCTTTGCCACGGTCGCCGACATGTTCGACCCTGCGGAAAACGCCCTCTACGCCGCCCGGTTCCTGCGGGCCCTCCACGAGGAAAGCGGGGACTGGTCGGTTGCCGCAGGCACCTATCATTCGCGCACCCCTGAATATGCGCGCCGCTATCGCGCCCGATTCGATGCCACGCTTGCCGCGCTGGGCGGTGACGCGGGCGCGCCAGCAGGTCCTGAACGCGGCAGCCGCGTGAACCGCTTTCCTCTCCTGCAGGCGGGCGGGGGCGGGGTGGCCGGCTCGCTCGTGCCGCTCGGTCTCTGAGGTGAGGATGCCAATGACAGAGCTGCGCAGGATCCTGTTCGCGCCGACGGTTCTCTTCGCCGTCGCGCTCATGGCCGTGATCGTCATGATGATCCTGCCCGTTCCGGCCTTCGTCGTGGACATCGGCCTCGCCGCATCCTTCGCCAGTGCCATCCTGATCTTCACCGTCGCCCTGCATGTCGAGCGGCCGCTCGATTTCTCATCCTTCCCGACCGTACTGCTTGCCTCGCTGCTTCTGCGGCTCGCGCTCAATGTCTCATCAACCAAGCTGATCATCGGCGAGGGTCATACCGGCACCGATGCGGCGGGTGAGGTGATCCGGGGTTTCGCCGAATTCGTCATGGGCGGGTCGGTGCTGATCGGCCTCGTGATCTTCGGTGTGCTGCTGATCGTCAATTTCACCGTCATCACCAAGGGCGCCGCCCGCATGGCCGAGGTGGGCGCGCGTTTCGCGCTCGACGCGATGCCGGGCAAGCAACTCGCCATTGACGCCGATCTCGCCTCGGGCGCCCTGGACCACCACGAGGCAAGGCTCCGGCGCGAGCGCGAACAGGCCGAGACGACATTCTACGGCTCGCTCGACGGCGCGTCGAAATTCGTCAAGGGTGACGCGATCGCGGGACTGCTCATCACCGCGCTCAACCTGGTCGTCGGCCTGGTCGTCGGCACACTGATCCATGGCCTGCCACTCGGCCGTGCGTTTGAAACCTATGCGATTCTCACTGTCGGCGACGGACTCGTCACCCAGATTCCGGCCGTGATCATCTCGGTCGGCTCCGCGCTGCTGCTCTCGCGCGGCGGGCAGACCGGGGCGATGGATACCGCAATGATCGGGCAACTCGGTCGGCACCCTTCGGCACCCGGGGCGGTGGGCGCACTGATGCTGCTGTTCGCCATCGTTCCGGGCCTGCCCTTCACGCCGTTCGTCCTTGGCGGTGGCGTGCTGGTCTTTCTCGCCTGGCAGACGGCAGGGCGACGCCGGGCCGAGGCCGTTGCGCGGCCCGTCGACTCCATGCCCGCGCCGCCGCCGTCGATGGGCGATCTGCTCGATCTTGACGACATCCATCTCGAATTCGCGCCTGATCTGGTCGAGATGGTGCTCGATCCGGCCAACGGGCTCGATGCCAGGATTGCGACGATGCGGAACCATGTCGCCACGGATTTCGGCCTGATCCTGCCCGAGATCAGGCTGACCGACAGCGCCGCGCTCCCGCCTTCGACCTATGTCATCCGCATTCACGGTGTCGAACAGGCGCGCGACAGCCTGCGCCCGGGCCGCCTGCTCGCGCTGCTCGGCAGTGGCGAGGCCGCCGCGCCCGAGGGCGAGAATGTGAAGGAGCCGGTCTATGGTGCCCCCGCTCGCTGGATCCCGCCCGAGGTGCGGGCAGAGGCGCAGGCGGCGGGGCTGACCGTCGTCTTGCCCCCGGAAGTGCTCGCAACCCATCTGCTCGAGGTGATCAAGCGCAATTTTGCCCGGCTCCTCACGCTCAAGGCGCTGCGCAGGCTTCTGGACGAGATGGTGAATCTCTCCGACCGCGCCCGTGCCGAGGCCAATCGCCGGATGATCGACGAACTGATCCCTGAACGTGTGCCGCTCGACATTCTTCTCGCGGTGCTCCGGCTGCTGCTGGCCGAACGGGTCTCGATCCGCAACCTGCCGCTCATTCTCGAAGCCATTGCCGAAGGGCGGCAGATCGCCCAGAGTGCCGACCAGATCGCCGAACATGTGCGCCAGCGCCTCGGGTTCCAGCTCGTGGGCGGGCTGCGACGGGCCGACGGCACGATTCCGCTCGTCCAGCTCGCCCCTGAATGGGAGGAGGTCTTCACCGCCTACCAGATCGCGGGCGACCGGGGGGCGAGCGAAGTGGCGCTCCCGCCCGATGATTTCACCCGCCTCGCTGGTGCCATCAGCGAACGGATGGCGAGTGCGGCCGAGGGGGGCGATTATCCGGCGCTCGTCACCGCCGCGCGCCGCCGCCGGTTCCTGCAGGCCGTCATGACGGCGCATGGCATTCCCAATCCGGTCCTGTCCTTCGAGGAGATCGGCATCGACGCCAGGCCCGCGCTTGTCGGCATGGTGCCCGCATGAGCGGAGGCGGGGAGCTCGCCGCCGCCCTCGCTGTCTGGCAGGGCACGTGGCTCTGGGCAGGGTTTCTGCTGTTCCTGCGCGTCGGCACCATCGCCGCCCTCGCGCCCGGCTTCGGTGAGCAAAGCGTGCCGGTGCGGATCCGCCTCGCCCTCGGCCTTGCCTTTACCCTGTGCATCCTGCCGCTGATGGCGGCGGAGATGCCGGCAGCGACGGGGTTCGCTGCGAGGCTTTTCATGGCGGTGGCCGAGGTCGGCGCCGGGCTCGTCTTCGGCATCCTGCTGCGGCTGCTGGTCCTCGCGCTCCAGACTGCGGGCTCGATCGCCTCGCAATCGGTCTCGCTCGCCCAGATCGCCGGGGGCGGCATCTCGGCCGATCCGGCCCCTGCGGCCGGGCATCTGCTCGTCGTGGGCGGCATTGCCCTGGCGATGGCGTCGGGGCTGCACCTGCGCCTGGCCGCCTATCTGGTCGAAAGCTATGCGCTGATCCCGCCGGGCACATTCCCTTCGGCCGGGGCGGTGACGGATGCGGGCGTTGCCGCGGTGACGCGCAGCTTCGCGCTCGCTTTCTCTCTGGCCATGCCCTTCGTCATTGCGGCGCTGCTCTACAATGTGACGCTCGGGCTCATCAACCGCGCCATGCCGCAGTTGATGGTCACCTTCATCGGTGCACCCTTCCTGACAGGCGGCAGCATCGTGCTGCTGTTCGCCACCGCGCCCTTCATGCTCCCGCTCTGGACCCGTGCGCTCGAGGTCGGGCTTGGCGCGCCATTCGCAGAGGCACCATGAACGGGAACGAGGGCGACAGCGCCGAGAAGTCGCATGAGCCGACCGAGCGCCGCCTTGCGGATGCGCGCCGCCAGGGCGACATTCCGCTTGCGCCCGAGGTCACGACTTTCGCCGTCCAGGCGGCGATGGCCCTCGTCGTCATCGCCTTCGGTGCGGCAACATTGCAGGGTGCCGGTGTGACGCTGTCCGGGTTTCTCGGCCGGGCCGATGCCCTTGGCCCGAACTTCGACGGATCGACCGCGCCGGTGATCGGCCCGGTGATCGTCGCTGCGCTTGCGGCGCTGTCGCCATGGTTCGTCCTGCCGCCCGCCGCCGCAATCGTCGCGCTCCTCCTGCAAAAGGCTCCCGCTTTCGCGCCGCAGAAGCTGGTGCCGAAACCGTCGCGGCTTTCGCCCGTCTCGAATGCCAAACAGAAATACGGGCCGCGGGGTTTGATGGAATTCGCCAAATCTGCTGCACGACTCCTCGTCGTCTCGGCGTTGCTGGGCACCTATCTGGCCGCCAATCTCGAACGGATCATCGCCACTTCAGCGCTCGAGCCCCGAATCGCCCTGGGAACTCTGAGCGATCTTGTCGCGGGCCTTCTGATCCGGGTGATCGTCGCTTCGGCGGCTTTCGCGCTGGTCGATCTCGCCTGGCAGCATCACTCGTTCCAGAGCCGCAACCGCATGACGCGCAAGCAGCTTCTGGACGAGATGAAGGAGAGCGAGGGCGACCCCCATCTGCGCCAGCAGCGACGCGCGCGGGCGACGGCGCTTGCCACCGCGCCGCTGCGCAAGGTGATGGCAACGGCCAGCGTCGTCATCGTCAATCCCAGGCATTTTGCCGTCGTGCTGGCCTGGGAGCCCGAACGGGACGGTGCGCCGCGCTGCGTGGCCAAGGGTGTGGACGAGATCGCCCTGCGCATTCGCGAACTGGCCGCCGAATGCGGCGTCCCCGTCCATTCCGACCCGCCGACCGCGCGCGCACTTTTCGCCGAGGCGCGGATCGGGGCCGAGGTCGACCGCCGCCATTACCGCGCCGTCGCCGCCGCGATCCGCTTTGCCGATGATATCCGCAGCAGGGCCGCCCGGAGATGACACCGAACCAGATCGCCGCCCTGCGCCGGATCAGCGGCACGATGCTTGCGGCGACGAGCGCGCGTCTGGCCGCCCTGCGCATGCGCGAAGAGGAAGTGCTCACCCGGATCTCCATCCTCGATGCGGCCCTGCGCGACCGCGCCGCCTTGGCCAGTGCCGAGGACCCGACTCTGCGCGCGGGCGTCGATCTGCGCTGGCAGATCTGGGTGGAGCAGAACCGCAGCACATTGCTTGCCGCCCAGGCCCGCCTGCGCGCTGCAATGGAGGAGGAGCGCATGGCCCTGCGTCGTGATTTCGGGCGCGACCATGTGCTGAAGGTGCTGGAAACCGAGGCGATCCGCCGCACCCGCCGCCTTGCGCTGCGGCGGGCATGGCATGGCGGGGACGTTCAGGCTTCCTGACGGGCCATGTCGAGGATCAGGACGCTGCCGACCACGTCGCCCAGCACATCGCGGGCGGCGCGAGTCAGGCTTTCGCGCAAGACGCGCATGTTGCCCGAGACGGTGAACATCCCGTCGAAGCCGCCGGTATTGGCATGGTCGAACAGGGCCTGGAGCAGCTGGTTGCGCAGGCGTGGCTCCTGGCTGCGGATCAACGGTCCCTGCCCCTGCATCACCTCGATCCCCAGCGTGATGACCATCATCGCCTCGACCATGTTGTTGCGCACGAGCGGGACGAGGAACGGATCGTCCAGCCGCTGATATTCGGCCCCCGGAAGGATGCCGGACGAGATTGGCAGGCCGGGGACGGCTGGCATGGAAGTCCCTGCAAGAGGCGCGGCGATCTCCGGCACGGGCCATGTATCGGCCGCCTGTTCCGCCCCCGGCGCGCCCCGCATCGTGAGCCAGGCCGCGCCCGCGCCGACGGCCCCGCCGAAGACGAGCAGCACGGGCAGGAGAACGAGCGCCTTCATCGGTATTCCTCAGAACGGCAGGACATGGTCGAGCATCTGCTGCCCCCAGCCCGGCTGCTGCATGTCGCTGATCTGTCCACGCCCGCCATAGGAGATGCGTGCGGCGGCGATCTTGTCATAGCTGACCTCGTTCTGGCGCGAGATGTCCGAAGGCCGCACATGGCCCGAGACCAGAAGTTCGCGCAGTTCGTTGTTGACGCGCACCTCCTGCCGACCTGCGATGGCGAGCACACCGTTCGGCAGCACCTCGAGGATGGTGGCAGCGACGCGCAGGGTGAGCTGTTCGTTGCGGCGTACCGTGCCCTCGCCCGAAAAGGAGGTTCCGCCGGCAAGCTGCACGGCCGGGTCGAGCGGAACGCCGATCCGGTCCTCGCGCCCGAAGAAGGACTGGACCCCCGTCTGCCGGCTGCTGTCACGCCCGCGCGATGTCGTGTTCGAGATTGCGGCCTGATCGTCGATGGCGATGACGACGGTCAGGATGTCGCCCCGGCGGATCGCGCGATTGTCGCCCAGAAGCGAGCCACGCTCACCCGTCCAGAGCGAGGCGAGGCGCGGGGCGCGGTTGGTGGTGGCGGTGCCGAGATCATGGCCCGTTCCGGGGCTCATCATTGCCATCTGTTCGGGCGTCATGACGGCGGGCGAGAAATCGGGTGGGGTTCCGATGGGTGAGGCATTCTCGCAGGCGGCCAGCGGCAGGATGCACAGGAAAAGGGGCCAGAGGGGCGGGCGATTACTGGACATGGGCACCCCCGTCCTCGCTGATCCTCGCCATGACATTGCTGCGCGAGGCGAGGTTCATGACGCGGATCACGTCACCCGGTCCGGCGCGGTCCAGCGCGCGCCCCTCGGCGGTGATCTGCAGACCGCCCCTGCGGAAGACGAGAGTGACGATCTGGTTACGCTCGACGATGGCGGGCGGGCCGATGTCGCCGGGGCGCACCGGGCGGCCGGCATAGAGCGTGATGCGGGCCTCCATGCCGATGGCGGCGGCAGGGTCGGTCAGAGCGCCGGAGGTCTCGGCTCCGGTCAGGAGCAGGTCGCCGGGGCCGATGAGGCTGCGCGCCGGGATGTTGCGGGCGGCGACGACCGTCTCGGCCGGTGCCGCCGATGCCAGCAGGATCAGCAGGAGGCCGAGACGGATCATCGCAGCGACACCATCGCGCCGAGCATCTGGTCGGCCGAGGTGATGACCTTGGAATTCAGCTCGTAGCCGCGCTGCGCCTCGATCAGACTGGTCACCTCGCGGACCGGATCGACGGTCGATTCCTCGAGATAGCGCTGCCGCAAGGTGCCCAGCCCGTCGCGTCCCGGGGCCGCAACCATTGCCGGGCCGGATGCGCCGGTCTCGAGATGGAGGTTGGAGCCGATCGCCTCGAGCCCCTTGGCGTTGGTGAAACCCGCAAGCGTGAACTGGCCGAGGAATTCGGGCTCGATCCGGTCGGAAAAGACGGCGTAGACCTCACCCTCGGCATTGATGTCGATGGCGCGGGCATCGGCGGGCACGGTGATCTGCGGGATGACGGGATAACCGTCCGAGGTGACGATCAGCCCGTCGCCTGTCAGCTTGAGCGCCCCGTCGCGCGTATAGGCGGCGCGTCCGTCGGGCAGCATGATCTCGAGATAGCCCTGACCCTCGATGGCGAGGTCGAGGTCACCGCCCGTCTCGGCCGGTGCGCCCTGGCCGAGCAGGACGGAGACCGCCGTTGGCCGGACCCCGAGGCCGAGCTGCACGCCGACCGGCAGGACGGTGCCGTCGGCGGCGCTGATCGTGCCGGGACGCTGGAGTTGCTGATAGTGCAGATCGGCAAATTCCGCGCGCCGCGGATTGTAGGCGGTGGTGTTCATGTTGGCGAGGTTGTTGGCGATCACCTCGACCCGTGTCTGTTGCGCCTGCATGCCGGCGGCGGCGATGTCCAGTGCTCTCATCGGGTGCTCCTATCGGCCAAGGGTCTGGATGACGTTGCGGATGCGCTCGTCCTCGCGTTCGAGAAAGGACTGGCCCATTTCATAGGCGCGCTGCACCTCGATCATGCGGGCGAGTTCGAGCACGGGATCGACATTCGACGATTCGAGAAAACCCTGCAGGATGCGGGCGTTGTCGGCGGGCTCCCGGCCGTCGTCGGTGCGGAAGGTCACGCCGTCGAGCCGGGTCATCGCGCCCGTATCCGCCGGCAGGACCAGGCCTATCTGTCCGACCGGCTGGCCATCGGCGGAGATCGTGCCGTCGGATGCGATGCCGACCGTGCCCGTACCTGCAGGCACGAAAAGAGGCGCGCCGCCTGCGTCGAGCACCGGCCAGCCCTGTGTCGTCACGAGGTTGCCGTCGGCATCCGGTGCGAACGCCCCGGCCCGGGTCAGCCGCTCGCCGTCCGGGGCGAGGATGAGGAAGAACCCCTCGCCCTCGATGGCGAGATCGAAATCGCCCCCGGTCCGGGCAAGCGCGCCCTGGGCGAGGCCGGTCATCCGCACGCGAGCTGCGGCCATAGAGAGCGAGGGCTCGCCCGGACCGAGGGTGCGGATGAATTCCGAGAACATCATTCCTTCGGTCCGGAAGCCGGTCGTGTTCGCATTGGCGATGTTGTTGGCCACCATCTGCATCCGGGCCATCAGCCCGGTCTGGCGCGAGAGGGTGGCGGTGATGGCGTTTTCCATCTCAGCCTCCGGCAATGGCTGGCGCGATCATGTCGCGGAAATAGGCAACCAGCGTGTCGGCCATGAACCCCATGCTCAGCCAGAATACCCCGGCGATGGCGGCGATCTTGGGCACGAAGGTCAGGGTCATCTCCTGCACCGAGGTCAGTGCCTGCAGGAGTCCGATCGCAAGGCCCACAACCAGCGCCACCCCGAGGATCGGCAGCGAGATCACGGTCGCCACCCAGAGACCCTGACGCATGAGGTCCAGGAGAATCATCTGGTCCATCGCTCAGACCGGCATCCGCAGGATTTCCTGATAGGCCTCGACCATGCGGTTGCGGATGGTGACGGCCGTCTCGACGGCGAGTTCGGTCTGCGCCAGCGCCGTCACGAGCAGATGCGGGTCATCCGCACCGCGCATCGAGGCAAGTGCCGTCTGCTCGCCCGCGGCCAGCGTCCGGGCGAAGCTGGATGCGGCCCGCGATACGGCCCCCTCGCCGGTTCCCGGCCGAGGCGTGGTGGCGGTGCGGGCGGCATCATATGCGCCTGCGGCAAGGCTCTGGGTGATGTTCATCAGGATTCTCCTATCGGCGCAGGAGTTCGAGCAATGCGGAAGACATCTGCCGCAACTGTTCGAACATGCGCAGGTTGGCGTCATAGCTGCGGCCCGCTTCGCGCGTGTCGGCAATCTCGATCAGCAGGTTGACATTCGAGCCGCGGTAATAGCCGTCGTCATCCGCGAGCGGGTGGGAAGGGTCGTGGATCCGTTCCAGTTCGGCGGGATCGAGCCGCAGGGGACCGGGCCGCACCGCGCCACGGGGTGCGCCGCGCCCGACCTCTTCCACGAAGGAGACGGTCTTGCGGCGGTAGCCGGGGGTTTCGACATTGGCGATGTTTTCCGCCAGATAGCGCAGGCGCTGGGCTTGGGCGTCCATGCCAGAGGCGGCGACACGCAGGGAATCGCTGAAACCGGCCATGATCAGCGCCCCCCGGCGAGCCGCAGGACCGACAGGCCGTGGCGATAGATCGCGAGCGCCCGGGCCTGTTCCTGCACCGCCCGGGCGGCATTCACCATTTCCCGTTCGAGCGAGACCGTGTTGCCGTTCGGGGCTGCCTGTCCGCCTGCATCATGCGATTTCGCCTGCCCGGTCGTGCCCGAGGATGACAGGTGCCCCGGACGTGTCTGCCGCAGCGCGGGAGAACCCGCATGTTGCAGCAGATCGGCAAAGCCGTCGATGGTGCGGGCGCGAAAGCCCGGCGTGTCGGCATTGGCGATATTGGCTGCCGTGAGGGCCTGGCGTCGCCCCGCATGTGCCGCCATTGCAGTGGATATCTGGAACAGATCGAGCCCGGCAAACATCGGGATTCTCCCTCTTTGACGAAACCAAGGCTTAAGGCTGATTCCCTAAGGATCGGTTCATGGCGAACGGCATTCGGCCGCGGAGGGCCAGCATGACGGACATGATCCTTGAGCGCGCTACGGCAGCACTGCAGCGGCTGCGGCCGGAAATGCCGGCCGGGCGGATTTCCGGGGCTTCGGCGGCGGGTCTCGTGGCGGGCGGGCTCGCACAGACGGCAAGACTCGGCACGAGGGCCGAGGTTCTGCGCGACAGCGGTCCGCTGCTGGCCGAGGTGATTCGCGTCAGCGGCCCGGACGTGCTCCTTCTGCCCGAAGGCAGCAGCGAGGGCGTGGGTCCGGGTGATCTCGTGCGGCTGGTGCCAGCGCCTGTCTTTGCGCCCGCTGACGACTGGATCGGCCGCGTGATCGACCCGGACGGGTGCCCGCTTGACGGTCGGCCGCTCCTGCCGGGTCTGCATCCCCGGCCGCTGCGCGCCGCCCCTCCGCCGGCCCAGGGTCGTCGCGCGCTCGGGGCGCGGCTGGCCACGGGTTATGCGGTGCTCGACACGCTCCTGCCGCTGGTGCGGGGGCAGAGGGTGGGGCTGTTTGCCGGGTCCGGCGTCGGCAAGTCCACGCTGCTGGCCGGGCTTGCCACCGGGGTCGAGGCAGATGTGACCGTGATCGGACTTGTCGGCGAACGCGGCCGCGAAGTGCGTCATTTCATCGACGATGTGCTTGGCCCCGAGGGAATGCGCCGCTCGGTCGTCATCGTCGCCGCATCGGATCGCGCGCCGCAGACGCGCGTTCGGGCGGCCCATGCCGCCACTGCCGTGGCCGAACATTTCCGCGACAGCGGGCGCAATGTGCTGCTGCTTCTCGACAGTGTCACCCGTTTTGCCGAGGCCCATCGAGAGATCAGCGCCACGGCGGGCGAGGCGGCCAATCTGCGCGGGTTTCCGGCCTCGACGGTTCCGGCGATCGCGACGTTGAGCGAACGCGCGGGCCCCGGCGGCGAGGGGCAGGGCGACATCACCGCCGTCTATTCGGTTCTGGTCGCGGGCTCCGACATGGAGGAGCCTGTCGCCGACATGCTGCGCGGGATGCTCGACGGCCATATCGTGCTTGATCGCGACATCGCCGAGGGGGGGCGGTTCCCCGCAATCGACCCCTTGCGCTCCGTGTCGCGCTCCCTGCCTGCGGCGGCGAGTCCGGCTGAAAACCGGCTCATCGCGGAAGCACGGGCGCATCTCGGTGCCTATGATCGTGCGGCGATGATGATCCGGGCGGGCCTCTATGCCGCAGGGAGCGATCCGCAGATCGACGCGGCCGTTGCGGTGCAGCCCTCGCTCGAGGAGTTCCTTGCTCTGCGCAGCAACAGCGCGGACGCCAGTTTCGTGGCTCTGCGCAAGGCGCTGGCTTCGGGACGACAGGGGCAGGTGGAAAAGGCGCGTGATCCGGCGGTGCAGGCGGGATGAGTCAGCCCGTGGGAGATGCGCCGCCATCCCGTTTGCGCCGGGTGATGAAATCGTCCAGTTGCTCGAGCCGGTCCTCGCCCACCGGTGCGCGCCAGTCGCGGGCGACGATCTCTTTCCAGATGCCCGTGGCCCGTTCATTCGCGTCGCGCGCGCCGTGCTCGGTCCAGCTTCCGAAATTCGACCAGTCGGCCACGACAGGTTCGTAGAATGCTGTGCGATAGCGTTCGAGCGTCTGTGTCGTGGCGAAGAAATGCCCGCCGGGCGCAACTTCGGCAATGGCGTCGAAGCCGATCTCATCGGCGGTGGCAGGGGTCGGCCCGCAGAGTTCGGCGACCATCTGCAGCATCTCGATGTCGGTGATGAATTTCTCGTAGGATACCGACAGCCCGCTCTCGAGCCAGCCGGTCGAATGCAGCACCATCGTCGCCCCGGCAAGGACGCTGGCCCAGAGCGCGAATTGTGTTTCATGCGCGGCCTGCGCGTCGTTGATATTGGCGGCCGATCCGGTCGCGCAGCGCCAGGGCATGCCGATGAGTCGCGCAAGCTGTCCGGCGGCGAGCGTGGCCTTGAACTGTTCGGGCGTGCCAAGTGCGGGCGAGCCGGATTTCATGAAGACATTTGACGTGAAGGTGCCGTAGAGGACGGGCGCACCGGACCGCGCAAGCTGGTTGAGGGCGATGATCGACAGGGCTTCGGCATGACTGAGCGTGATCGAGCCGGCCACCGTGATTGGTGCCATCGCCCCCATGAGCGTGAAGGGCGTGGCCACCACCACCTGTCCGGCGCGGGCAAAGTCCATGACACCCTGCGACATGGTCACGTCAAGTTGCCGGGGCGAGTTGCTGTTGATGACCGTGAGGCAATACGGATCGCGGATGAAGTCCTCCTCCGACAGACCCCGGACGATGCGGATCATCTCGAAGATATCCGATGTCTGGCCCTTGCCGCGCGCGAAGACGCCGGGAACCTTGTCGGTCAGGGTCAGCTCCGCCTCGGTCATCGCATAATGGCGCAGATGCGGGGGAATGTCCTGCGGTTCGACCAGTGTCTGCACGGCGTGCATGACATCGAAGGCCTGCGTCAGTTGCACGAGTTCACGGAAATCGCGGATGCCGGCCGGGCGGCGTCCGCGTTCGAGGTCGGTCGCATGCGGCGCGCTCGCCCCCGACTGGAAGGTCAGGCGGCCGGGCGCGAAGATCAGGTCGCGATGCGGCGCGCCGCCTTTCAGCGTGATGCTTCGCGGCGCAGTAACAAGCGCCTGTTCGATGATCTCTCGGCCGATGCGGACCATCTCGCTGTCCTCATCGACGATGGCCCCGGCCGCGCCGAACAGCGCGCGCGCCTCGGCGTTCAGGACGCGCAGGCCGAGTTCTTCCAGCACGCGCAATGCGGTCTCGTGCATCGAGGCGATCTCGTCCTCCGAGAAGACCGGCTGCATGGGGAACGGGTTCTGCAGGTTCCAGTAATCCACGGCCCGCGCGGGCCCCGAAGGTGTCCGGTTCCGCGCGCGCCCTTTTCGTTCGCCATCCATCTCCGTTCCTCCTGTCAGCCCCGCATCGCCCGGCCCTGCGGATCGTAGGGGGAGGGCGGGATGACCCGCGCACGGTGCTCTTCGCCCACGACATGCACCGAAAGCTCCGTCCCCGGCGCAGATGCCTCGCGCGCGATCAGGGCGATGGCCAGCGACTTGCCGACCGTATGGCCGTAACCTCCCGAGGTGACGAACCCGGCGAGTGTGCCCTCATGCCAGACGGGCTCGTAGCCGAAGGGATCGGCGTCGGTGGCGTCGATCTCGAGCGTGGCGAGAATGCGCGCAGAGGGCGGCGCGTCGCGTTCGGCCATGGCTGCCGCGCGGCCGATGAAACCGGGCTTCTCCCAGTCGATCCAGCGATCCATTCCAGTTTCGCCGGGGGTGCGGTCCTGGGTGAATTCGTGGCTCCAGATGCCGAAGCTCTTTTCCAGCCGCAATATGACGGAGGTGTTGAAGCCGATCTCGCGCAGCCCATGGGCGGCCCCTGTCGCCAGAAGTGCACGGCGCAGGGCGACATGCTCGGCGGCCCGGCAATGAATTTCGAAGCCGAGTTCCCCTGTGAAGGACAGCCGTCCGACATGGGCGCGGATCAGGCCGATATCGAATCGCCCGCAGCCCATGAACGGGAGATCGCTCACCGGGCTTTTGCCGAGCGCGGCAACGATGTCGCCCGCACGCGGTCCGGTGACGAGAAAACCCGTCACATCATCCGAAATGTCGCGCAGGTCCACGCCGTCGCCCATATGGTCGGTGAACCAGCGCATGTGCCATTCGCGCAGATAGTAGGAGCCGACGATCCACCAGCGCTCGTCGCCCCAGTTGAAGAGCGTGAGATCCCCGCGCAGATGCCCGGATTCGGCCAGCATCACCGCCAGCCGCACCCGCCCCGGCCCCGGCAGACGCGAGGCGAAGACCCGGTCGAGCCAGGCTTCGGCCCCCGGCCCGCTCACCTCGTAGCGGGAATAGCCGCTGATATCGAGCAGCCCCGCCGTCTCGCGCACCGTGCGGCATTCTTCCGCCACGATGTCGAACGCGTTCGAGCGGCGCAGGGTCGGCTTTTCGATGAACCCCTCGGGCGCGAAGTAGAGCGGCACTTCAAGGCCCCAGCTCTCGCCCCAGACGCAGCCTGCTGCCGTCATCGCATCATGCGCGGGTGTCATCTTCAGCGGGCGACCGGCCGGAAGCTGTTCGTTGGGATAGGTGATCATGAAGCGGCGCGAATAGAACTGGCCCGTGGTCTGGCGGATATATTCGCGGTTGCCCGCAAATTCGCCGTAGCGCGCGATATCCATGCCGAAGGCATCGCCCGCGGGCTCTCCGTGGATCATCCATTCGGCCAGTGTCTTGCCTACACCCCCGCCCTGCAGGAATCCGGCCATCACGCCGCAGGCGCACCAGTAGCCCGGCAGGCCCCGCACCGGCCCGACCAGCGGGTTGCCGTCGGGCGAGAAGGTGAAGGCCCCGTGCACCCAGTTGCGCACGCCCGCGCGTTCGAGCACGGGATAACGGCGATAGGAAAAGGCGAGTTCGTTCTCGAGCCGGTCCGGATCTTCCTGGAACAGCTCCATGCCGAAATCCCAGGGCGCGCCGTCCATCATCCAGTGACGGTGATCGACTTCGTAGACGCCGACCAGCATCCCCTTCTGGTCCTGCCGGACATAGGTGAAACCCTCGGGGTCGACCACGGTCGGCAGTTCGCGATCCAGCGCCTCGATCTCGGGGATGGATTCGGTGAGCAGGTAATGATGCGACAGGGGCGAGACCGGGAGCTCCAGCCCGACCATCCGCCCGACCTGCTTCGCCCAGAGCCCGGCGGCATTCACCACATGTTCGGCGGTGATCACGCCCTTCTCGGTCACGACCCGCCAGCCGTCAGGCACCTGCTGAAGCTCCAGCACGCGGTTGTGCTCGATCACCTCCGCCCCGCGCCTGCGGGCGGCGGTGGCATAGGCCTGAACCGTGCCGGTGGTGTCGAGATGGCCCTCGCGGTCGGCCCACATGCCGCCCAGAACGCCCTCGGGGTTCAGGATCGGACAGAGCGCGGCAACCTCCTCGGTCGAGATCAGGCGCACATCGTTGATGCCGATGGACTGGTATGAGCGATAGGCCGCCTTCAGCCATTCCCAGCGTTCGGGCGAGGCGGCGACGGTGATGCCCCCGGTCATGTGCAGACCGGCGGAATGGCCGCTTTCGCGTTCAATCTCGGAGAGCAGATCGATCGTGTAGCTTTGCAGCGCCGACATGTTCGGGTCCGAATTCAGCGCATGGAACCCGCCCGCCGCATGCCATGACGAGCCGGCCGTCAGGACCGAGCGCTCGACGAGGCAGATGTCGGTCCAGCCGAACTTCGCGAGATGGTAGAGCACCGATGCCCCCACGACCCCGCCGCCGATGACCACCACCCGATAATGCGATTTCACCCGCGCCTCCCATGCGGCCTGCAGGTCGAGGCTGTCATGTACGGGGTGAGCAGAACAAGGACCGTTTGCGCCAAAGACATGTCTCGCAGCGACATCCGCGACGGATGCCCGGGGCGAGCCAGCGCCCCTTCCGTCATTGCGAGCGCAGCGAAGTAACCAGTGGTCCCACGTTCTGGCTTGCCACGTCGGCTTCGCCTCCTCGCAATGGCGGGGACTTCGCGGGACTCTCGTGGAACGGATGCCCGTTCACGACCCGGTTCAAGGGCATCACATCGCCTCAGGCACAGATGTGGGCTTCACTGCAACCTGCGTTCGGCAAGTCTATTCGACGGCGGCGTCTTCCGCGATGCGGATGACGGGCTCCATGCTTTCGAACATCTCCTGCGAGAGGTGGCACTTGATCTTGTGGCCGTCTCCCAACTCGACGATGGGCGGCATTTCGCGTTCGCACAGGTTGTCCGGCACCATCGACTTCCAGCGGCAGCGGGTCTGGAACGGGCAACCGGGCGGGGGGTTCATGGCCGAGGGGATGTCGCCGTCGAGGACGATGCGCTTCTTCTCGACCTTCGGGTCGGCGATGGGCACGGCGGAGAGCAGCGCCTCGGTATAGGGATGATAGGGTGGGACGAAGACCTGATCGGTCGTGCCGCTCTCGACGACATGGCCCAGATACATGACCACGACCTTGTCGGAAAGGTAGCGGACGATCGACAGGTCATGGCTGATGAACAGGAGCGTCATCCCGCTTTCACGCTGGATGTCCATCAGGAGATCGGTCACCGCCGCCTGGACCGAGACATCGAGCGCCGAGACGGGTTCGTCCGCGATCACGACATTCGCCCCCCCGGCAAAGGCGCGGGCGATGCCGACGCGCTGCTTCTGCCCGCCCGAGAGCTGGCGCGGCATCCGCGTGGCGAAGGCGCGCGGCAGGCGGACGAGGTCGAGCAGCTCGAGCATGCGCTCGCGCCGCTCGGCGTCGCTCCTGCCGTAGTCGAACACTTCGAGGGCGCGCTGGATCTGGCGGCCGACGGTCATCGACGGGTTGAGCGTGTCGAACGGGTTCTGGAACACCATCTGCACCTTCGAGATCGTGTCGGTGCCGCGTTTCTCGATGGGGGCGTTGCTCACGTTCTCGTCAAACAGCATGATGCGGCCGCCGGTCGCCGTCTCGAGCCCCATGAGCACCTTGGCGAAGGTGGACTTGCCACAGCCGGATTCACCGACGATGGCCACGGTCTCGCCTGCGCGGGCCTCGAAGCTCAGCGTCTCGTTGGCCTTCACCAGCTTCTCGGTGCCGCCGCCGAAGGCGCTTGAGGAAACGGAATAGTATTTCTTCAGATCCTCGGTCTTCAGCACCACCGGCCCCGGCTCGGGCCGTTCGCGCTCCTCGACGGCTGGGGGCGGGGCGTCCCAGTCGATCTCGCGCCAGCGGACGCAGCGGCTGGCGTGGCCCGGGTCATCGGTGATCGGCGACATCGGGATCGGTGCCGCGTCGCAAAGCCCGGCCTGGAAGTAGCTGCAGCGGGGGCCGAAGTTGCAGCCGGGCGGGCGTTCGTGCGGCAGCGGGAAATTGCCCGGAATGGGGATGAGCGGGCGCGCATGCTTGTCGGCACCAGGCAGGGGGATCGAGCGGAACAGCGCCTGCGTGTAGGGGTGGCGCATATGGGTGAAGATGTCCTCGATCCCGCCGGTCTCGACCGCCTCGCCCGAATACATCACGCAAAGCTGGTCGCAGACATCGAGGACGAGCCCGAGATTGTGGCTGATGAACAGCATCGAGGTGCCGGTGCTTTCGGCCAGCTTGCGCACGAGATCGACAATCCCGGCCTCGACCGTCACATCGAGCGCGGTCGTGGGCTCGTCGAGGATCAGCAGCGACGGTCTGGCCAGAAGGGCCATGGCGATGACGATGCGCTGCTGCTGGCCACCCGAGAGCTGGTGCGGATAGCTTTGCAGGATGCGGTCGGGGTCGGGCAGTTTCACGTCTGCCACGATCTGGCGCGCGCGCTCCAGCGCCGCGCGCCGGGAAATCCCCTCGTGGATCATCGGCACCTCGGCAAGCTGGGCACCGACCTTCATGGCCGGGTTCAGCGAGGCCATCGGCTCCTGATAGATCATCGCGATCTCGCGCCCGCGGATGGCGCGAAGCTCGGCATCGCTCATCGTCACGAGGTCGCGGCCCTTGAAGCGGATCGAGCCGCCGGTGATGCGGCCGTTCTTGCCTAGGTCGCGCATGACGGCGAGGGCGACGGTGGACTTGCCGCAGCCCGATTCCCCCACCAGGCCGAGGGCCTCGCCCGGCATGACCTTGCAGGAGAAGTCCATCACGGCGGGGATTTCATGCAGCCGCGTGAAGAAGCTGATCGAGAGATTGTCGATCTCGAGGATCGGTTGTGACTTGTCCCAGTCGGGCATGGTCGTCTCCTTCGCGGGCGGATCGGGGCGGGGGCCGCTCAATCCTTCAGGCTTTCCTCACGCAGTCCGTCGGCAAGCAGGTTCAGGCCGAGCACGAGGCTCATCAGCGCAAGTGCTGGCACCAGCGCGGCATGGGGATAGAGGGCGAGCAGCCTTCGTCCGGCATTGATCGTCGAGCCCCAGTCGGGGCTTTCGGGGCTCACGCCGAGGCCGAAGAAGCCCAAGGTGCCGAGCAGGATGGTGGTATAGCCGATGCGCAGGCAGAAATCGACGATCAGCGGCCCGCGCGCATTGGGCAGGATTTCCCAGAGCATGACATACCAGGGGCCCTCGCCCCGGGTCTGTGCGGCGGACACATAGTCGCGGGCCTTGAGGTCCATCACCAGTCCGCGCACGATCCGGAACACGCCGGGGGCATTCACGAACACGACCGCGACGAAGACATTGAGCATGTTAGGGCCCATGCGGAACACGCCGAACGGGTCGCTGTTGAAGGCCAGCCCCGCATACATCCACAGGCCGAGCACAAGGATCACACCGGCATAGAGGTTCCGCTTCCAGGGGATCATCCGGTAGCGGCTATTGACCAGCACGACGAGGAACACCACCGGGCAGATGAACAGCACGGCCGCGAACCAGACCGGGATGCCGGTCTCGACGATCTCGGGCGTGACCAGCAGGTAGAAGAGCAGGATCACTGGAAAGGCGAGCACGAGATTGGCGACGAAGGACAGGGCGCTGTCGAGCCGGCCCGCGTAATAGCCCGCCGGCAGGCCGAGCGTGATCCCGACCATGAAGGCGAAGAGCGTGGCCGTGGGCGCGATCTTCAGCACCTCGCGCGAGCCTGCGACCATACGCGAGAAGACGTCCCGTGCCAGCGTGTCGCCGCCGAAGAGATACCAAGGGTAGATCCCCTCCTCGGGGTTTGCGACCGGGATCCCCGGCAGGACGTTCTTCATCCCCGAAAGCTGCGCGAGCGGATCATGGGTGACGATCAGCCCGGCGAAGAGCGCGGTGAACACCCAGAACATGACGATCCCGAAGCCGGCCATGCCGACGGGCGAGTCAAAGAGCTGGCCGTAAAGGCCCAGCCGCCTGCGCCAGCGGAACGAGATGGCATAGGTCAGGGCCAGTGCGAGCCAGACCGGCCAGAACCGGCCGAGCGCGTGGAGGATGATGCCGCCCCAGGAGAGTTCGTCCATGCCGTATCCCTCAGCTCAGCCTGATGCGGGGGTTGAGAAAGACGTAGCCGATGTCCGAGATCAGCTGCGTGAGAAGCACGACGAACACCGCCACCACCGAACAGGCGAGCAGGAGCTGGATGTCGTTGTTCCCGGCCGCCTCGACCAGGGTCCAGCCGAAGCCCTTGTAGTTGAAGAGCGTCTCGGTGATGACGACACCGTTCAGGAGCCAGGGGAACTGCAGCAGGATCACGGTGAAGGGCGCGATGAGCGCGTTCCTCAGCGCGTGTTTCACGACGATGTTGCGGAAGGATACGCCCTTGAGCCGGGCGGTGCGGATATATTGCTGGGACATGACCTCGGTCATCGAGGCCCGGGTCATCCGCGCGATATAGCCGATGCCGTAAAGCGCCACGGTGATGACCGGCAGGGCGAAGTTCCAGAAGGTGATCTTCTCCATCGCGCTGGTGGCCGTGCCCTGGAACAATGTTCGCCCGGAGATCCAGCCATGCTCGGCCAGCCAGGGCGAGATTCCCGTCGTCGCCGCCGCGAAGACCGCGATGAGGACCACCCCCGAGACATATTCCGGGGTTGCGGTGGTGACGATCGAGACACCCGACAGCACCCGGTCGGTTCCCGAGCCCTCGCGCATCCCCGAGAGCACGCCGATGAGCAGCGCGGTGGGGATCATCACGATCATCACCCAGGCCATCAGGATGCCGGTATAGACGAGCGAGCGGCCGAGGATCTCGGTCACCGGTGCCCTGAACACGGTCGACCAGCCGAGATTGCCCTGCAGCAGGCCGCAATAGACCGGGGCTTCGGCACCTTCGGGCAGCCGGTTGAGGCAGCGGCCGACCGCGCGGCCTTCGGATGTGACGCCGGTCCAGCCTGGCACGACGCCGAGCCATTCGCCGTATCGCACGAGCATCGGCGAGGCGAAGCCGTTGTTGGCGAGCCAGCTCTCGACCTGCTCGTCGGTCATCCGGGCCGAGGCCTCGGATTTGGCGAGTTTCTCGAGATTGGGCGGGAGGTTGGTGAGGTAGAAGACCACAAGGGTCAGCACAAGCGCAGTCAGCAGCATGAGGCCGGTGCGGCGCAGGATGAAGGCAAGCATGGCTCGTCGGGTCCCGTCCTGTGGTCAGCGGGGTGAGATGCGAGGGCCTGCAGGAGACCGGCGGCGGAACCGGCCCGCCCGGTCGGGGGCGGGCCGTGCCGGCATCATTCGGTCCAGTGCCACTTGTAGTGGTGGTGCTCGAACTGGGCGTGGATGTCGATTCCGCCGAGGCGGGGGTCGGCGTGGCGATAAAGCGAGCGCCAGTAGGGCTGGATGAGCACACCTTCCTCGCGCAGGATCTCCTCGAGCCGCTTCATCACTACGCGCCGCGCATCAGCGTCGGCAATGGCCAGCGCCTCGGCCATCTTCTCGTCGAACTCGGCATTGGAGAAGGCCGTCTCGTTCCAGGCCTCGCCGGTGCGGTAGGCACTGGCCATGACCTGCACGCCGAGCGGACGCATGTTCCATTCGGTCGCCGAGAACGGATATTTGGTCCAGTCGTTCCAGTAGGTCGAGCCGGGCAGGATCGTACGCTTGATGTTGATCCCCGCATCACGGATCTGGGCGGCGACGTTGTCGCAGGTTGCGGCCTGCCAGTCGTCGTCGAGCGAGATCAACTCGAATTCGAAGTCGCCCATCCCGGCGGCGTCGATCATTTCCCTGGCCTTGGCCGGGTCGAATTCCGGGGGCGGGATCTCGGCATATTCGGGATGGATCGGGCAGACATGATGGTTCTCGGCCACGAGGCCGCGCCCGTCATAGCCCAGTTCGAGCACGATGCTGTTGTCTACCGCCATCTGCAGCGCGCGCCGGACGTTCACGTCCTTGTATTCCTCGGCGTCCTGGTTGAAGCGGACCGCGAGGGTCGCGGCAGTTACAGCTTCGGATTTTGCCCAGCCGATCGCGTCGAACGGGTCGACGAAATCGCCCTGGGTCTGATAGGTCGCGTCGATCTCGCCCGAACCGGCGGCTGCCAGCCAGGCAGCCGGGTCGACGCCAAGGTCGATATATTCGATCCGGTCGAGCCAGGGTCCGCCATAGACTTCGGTCCCCCACCACGGCTCATCGCGACGGACAAGCACGCCGCGCACCCCGACCTCATAGGATTCGGGCTGATAGGGGCCGGTCCCGATCGGGTTCTCCAGCAGATCGCCGCCGGTATAGGAGCGGTGAACCACGGCCGCCGGATAGTCCGTGCAAGAGGCGATCAGCGCAATGTCGGGCTGATTCAGTTTCAGCCGCAGCGTATGCGCATCGACAATCTCGACGGCATCCTCAAGGAGTTGCGACGTCTCGGGGTCCTGAAGCGCAGCCATGCGGCCGGCCATCGAATTGCCTTCGACATTTCCGTCAGCCCAGCGGCGCAAGTTGTGGGCCACGTCTTCGGATGTGAAATCGTCGCCGTTCGACCAAGTGATGCCGGGGCGGATATGGAGCACATATTCGCTGGCGTCGTCATTGGCTTCCCAGCTTTCGAGAAGCATCCCGCGGATCGTGCCGTCGTTGTTGTATTCGACCAGATATTCCGTCCAGCCGCGCAGGAAGTTGGCGATCTGGCTCCAGTCGGCGGTGCGCGGATCCTTCAGCGCCTTGAGCTCCATGCTCATCCGCAGTTCTCCCCCCGCCGCCGGCGTGCCCTGGGCCATGGCTGGGGTCGGGACGGAGGCGCCGATCAGCCCGTAGGCCACCGCGCCCGAGACACCCAGCGCCGTGCTGCGCGTCAGGAATTCGCGGCGGCTGAGCTTTCCGGACCTGACCTCGTCGGCATACATTTGCGCCGCCGGATGAATCCGCCGTTTGAATGATTTGTCTTCAGTCATTGCGACCCCCTGTCGTCTTTTCATTTGCATTGCGCCGGACACGATGCATCGGCGCGCCTTGCCTGCGCAAAGCCTGCATCGGGAATCCCTAGCAGAAACGGCTGAAAAAAGTAACCGCTCTTTTCGACGAATCGGATAACCGCCCGTATCGAGGGCGATATCGCCAGGTAGGGAGCGTCAAACGCGCAACATCCGCAGGCCCTGGGTCACGTCACTCCGCACCGCCAGCCGCAGCCCCGGTTCGTCGCCTGCGCGCAATGCAGCCAGGATCAGGCGATGATGCGGTGGCGACTCCTTGCGGTTCATCCGTCCGTAGAGCGCGCGCATCGTCGGCCCCAGTTGCAGCCAGACCGTTTCCGTCAGCGCCAGCATCGCTGGTGCCTGCGCCCGCAGATAGAGCATCCGGTGGAATTCGAGATTGACGCGGATATAGGCCGCCGCATCATGCCGGGCGATGGCCTGGCCGATCCCCTGGTTGATCACCTCGAGCCGGTCGATCAGCGTGAAATGCGCGCGCGGCAGGGCACGCGAGGCAAGCTCCGGCTCGAGCAGCGCCCGCAGCGCCGCAAGTTCCTCGATCCGCTCGCTGGACAGGACCGGCGTCGCCACGCGCCCCGAAGTCGAGACGGCGAGCGCGCCCTCGGCCGCGAGCCTGCGCACGGCCTCGCGCACCGGCGTCATGGACGTGCCAAACTCGCGCGCCACGCCGCGCAGGGTCAGGTGCAGGCCGGGGGCAAGCTCGCCATGCATGATTTGGCTGCGAAGCGCCCGATAGATGCGGTCATGCGCCGCTCCCGTCCCCTCGGGAAGGCGTCCGGGCGGCGGCGGCACCCTCATGTGGAGAACTTCATGCGGTGAAGCTGGCCGCCCCGGTCACGCAGCCACCGGCGCTGCTCGCGATGGTCCGGGCAGAGCCGCGCGACCACGGCCCAGAAGGCCGGCGAATGGTCCATCCGCTCCAGATGCGCGACTTCATGGGCGGCGACGTAATCGAGCACATCGGGCGGAGCCATCACCAGCCGCCAGGAAAACATGAGATCGCCGCGCGACGAACATGACCCCCAGCGCGACCGCACGTCGCGCAGGGTGATGCGCCGGAACGGGCGGCCGAGTGCGGCGGAATGCCGGTCGCAGGCGGCCACGAGGCGGTTGCGCGCCTCGGCCCTGAGGAATGCCTCGACGCGCGGAGAAACCCTTTCGGGTTCGTCCGGCAGCATCAGGGCACCATCGCGCAGGGTGGCCGCCCGGACCGCGCCCGCGACGAGCGGCAGGTCGCGACCCTCGAACGGGACGGTGCCGCCAAGGCGGGGGTGCTCGGCCTCGCCGACCCTCGCAAGGTGCCGCCGCAGCCAGGCCTCACGGGATTCCGCGAAGGCGACGGCTTCGCTCCGGGGCACCGAGCCCGGACAGGTGAGCGTCACGTGTCCGTCGATCCGCGAGATGCGCAAGGACAGCCTGCGCGCGCGCGGCGAGATCCGCAGCGCGACCCGCACCGGCGGATGGCCCACAATCACGTGTTCGTCCACGCCTTCCCCCGTAAAGGCTTTGACATGTGTTTTGCCTTATGGCAGGGCGCGCCAGCGTCTCGCAAGGGACCAGGTTCAGATCACTGAAAAGGACCCCGCCATGCCCGATCCCCAATGGGGCACGAAGCGCGTCTGCCCGACCACCGGCAAGCGCTTCTTTGACATGAACGTCAATCCGGTCATCAGCCCTTATACCGGCCAGGTGGTGAACATCGACACCGGGCGCAACCGCACCATGGTCGCCGATGCCGAGGACATGCAGTCGAAGAAGCAGGCGAAGCCGCTGGACGACGACGATCTGCTGCTCGATGACGACGAGGATGCCGCAGATGCCGACCTCGAGGACGAGGTGCTCGAGGACGACGAGGATGACACGGTCTCGCTCGAAGAGCTGGCCGATGTGGCGACCGACGAGGAGTGATGCGCGCCCGATGACGGGACACCGGGCGTCAGGCGGCAATTTGCCCCTTGCGCGCCCCGGCCTCCCCGACTAGAGAACGCCACGCACGGCCCGCCCCCAGGCGGCCGGTCAGGTAGGGGCCATAGCTCAGCTGGGAGAGCGCTTGCATGGCATGCAAGAGGTCAGGGGTTCGATCCCCCTTGGCTCCACCAATATCCACCCGATAAAGACATGGCGTTAGAGATCTGACGCCATGTAGGGTGTTCGTTGCAATGGCCTGAATCGCCACCGAGTCGCTACGCGGACGCAATTTGACCCTGGGTCAGCCCTGCGGCTAGCGTAGCGGTGATCTCAAAGCCAGAGGCAACCAGCACAGCCGTCCTTGTCTCGAATCCCTTGCTTGCACCCGGGTCACGCAGCCACAGGGGTCCTATTCGCACCCGTCAATAAGCTCGTGCTGAAGCGCCTCGATACCTTGCACATCGAATACGGCGGTAATCGGAACCTCGTCACATGGTGTGACCTACGCAACCAGCCTGTCGAACTCGGCGGCGGGTTCAGAGCCGACCCTGATTGTAGCCAACCCTGACTGTAACGTACTTCTACTCAGCGGTGGCGCTACGGGCGTCGTT
>CAYUBT010000010.1:19712-30112 GCA_964443055.1 uncultured Rubellimicrobium sp. | reverse complement strand
GCGCGCGGGGGGGTGTGCATCGCCGATGAGGTGCAATGCGGTTTCGGTCGCCTAGGCACCCATTTCTGGGGATTCGAGATGCAGGGCGTGACGCCTGATATTGTCGTGCTGGGCAAACCCATTGGCAACGGCCACCCGCTTGCCGCGGTGGTGACGACGCCGGAACTGGCGATACGGTTTGCCAACGGGATGGAATATTTCAACTCCTTCGGTGGCAACCCGGTTTCGATGGCCGTGGGGCACGCCGTCCTTGACGTGATCGAGGAGGAGGGGTTGCAGGACCACGCCCGTGTGACTGGCGATTATCTGATGCAGGGTTTCCGAGATCTGGCCGAACGCTTCCCCGGTATCGGGGATGTGCGGGGTTCGGGCCTGTTCATCGGCGTGGAATTCGTGAGTGACCGCGACACCCGCGCCCCCGATGCCGCAACAGCGGGCGCGCTGGTCGAGGGCCTGCGCCTGCGCGGCGTGCTTGCCTCGACCGACGGGCCGGATGACAATGTGCTGAAGGTGAAACCGCCCATGGTGTTCGGGCGGGACGAGGCGGATGTGCTGCTGTCGGCATGTGCCGATGTGCTTGCGGGCTGAGCGTTAACGTCATTGCGAGTGTCAGCGAAGCAATCTACCCGCTGCGACCTTGGGGCAACACCAGAAGCCGCGCGTGCGTTTTGGCAGGTAGATTGCCGCGTCGGCTTAAGCCTCCTCGCAATGACGAAAGACGGGGGTGTGATGCCACTCAGACCGCGCCCGCCTCGACCGGGGCCATGCCCGGCTTGCCGTCAAGGAACCCGTCGGAAAACTCATCCCCAGGCATGATCGCCCCCAGCCGCGCCAGCAGCCCGGCCCCGTCACCGGCCTGCAGCGCCTCGTGCCATGCCCGGACCAGCGCCCCAAAATCGCCTGGCTGGGGCGACAGGCGCAGCGCGCTCACCCCGGCATCCTGCAGCGCCTCGATCTGGCGCGCGGCGGTGGTGACGGAATGGCCCATGGTCTGGACCCCGTTCACGGTCAGGAACCCCTCGCCCTCGAGCGTCTCGACCGCGCGGCCGTGGGGGTCTTCGCCGCAGACGAACAGACAGGCGTCCTTGGGCCGGTCATGCAGCCGCGCGTGATAGCAGCGCGCGGAAATGGCGAGCGGCACCTTGCCGTGCCCCCAGACCTCGACCGCCACGCCACGTTCGGCCCCGGCGCGCGCCAGCACTGCCACCGAGGACAGCGGCAGTTCCGGCGGCAGGCAGATGCGCGTCGCGCCCTTGCGGGCCAGCCAGTCCAGCGTGCCCTCGTTGTAGACATTCACCACCGGCGCGACCCAGAACGGATGCCCTTCGGGCAGGTCGTGGAGTGCGGTGAGATCGGCGACCTCGACCGGCAGCCCCATGTCGAACAGTTCGCGTGTCTGCTTGCGCTCGCGCGGCAGCGTCACCAGCGCGAGGGACGAGATCGCGACCTCCTTCCCCGCCTCCTGCAACGCCGCCACCGCACCCGGAATCTCGTTCTGCCAGAAGGGCAGCCGTTTCGAGCAGACCCATTCGCCGATGACGACACGTGCGGCGGGGGTGGCGGCAAGGGCACGGTAGAAATCGTGCACCGTCTCGGCCGGCCAGAAGAAGGCGTTGGGGCCGATGGTCAGGTCCATTCTCATCTCCAGATCTTGGCGTAAGAGCCGGTCGTTGCCGCCTGTCCCTCGGTCAGTTTCGCAAGTTGTCCCACCGGCATGGGTGCATCGCGCTCGGCGGCCTCGACCGCTGCGCGGAAGGTGCGCACCACCTGCGCCACATAGGCGCGCGAGCGCTGCCGCCCCTCGATCTTCAAGGCCCTGACCCCGGCCTTGCGCAGGAGCGGAATTAGGATTGTCGCGTCGAGGCTCACCGGATCCTCGAAGATATGCCCCGTCTGCTGCCCGCCCTTGCCGTCGGGCGACGTGAACACGCCCTTGCAGATCGTCGGATAGGGCGCGGGCGCGCCCTTGGGGGTGCGGTGGATGAGCACGCCGCTCAGCCGCGCCTCCTGTTCGCCCGCATCGGTGGTCTCGTAACTCACATGGCTGGCCGGAGAGCAGACCCCGTTCATGTTGGGCGACAGCCCCGTGGTCCAGGACGACAGCGAACAGCGCCCCTCGGCCATGACGCAGAGCCCGCCGAAGATGAAGGCCTCGGTCTCGACCTCGGTTTCGCGGTTGATCGCCTCGATCTCGGCCACGGTCAGGACGCGCGGCAACACCACGCGTTTCACTCCGAATTCGCGCGCATAGAAGTTGATCGCATCGGCATTCGACGCCGCCGCCTGCACCGAGAGATGCCGCCGCACCTGCGGACGGCTGCGCTGGGCATAGGCCAGAAGCCCCATGTCGGCGAGGATCACCGCATCGGCCCCCGCATCCGCAGCGTCGTCAATGGCGCGGTGCCACAGGTCCGCATCGCCCGCGCGCGGGAAGGTGTTGATCGCGACAAGCACCTTCGCGCCTTGTGCATGTGCATGGGCCACGCCCTCGGCCATCTCCTGGCGCGAGAAGTTCAGCCCCGGAAAGTTCCGGGCATTGGTCTCGTCCGCGAAACCGCAATAGACGGCATGGGCCCCGGCCTCGACCGCAGCGCGCAGGGCGGCGGGGGTGCCGGCCGGGCAGATCAGTTCCATCATAACATGGCCTCCGTGCGGGTGAGACTCAGCCCCATGCGCGGCCCGATCGCACCCGCCAGCCGCCGCACCACGGATTCGGGTGCACGGGCGAGCGCCGCGAATTCCGTCGCAAGGTCGATCTCGGCGTCATCGAGCGCATTGCGAAGGGCGAGCACTGCCGATGTGTCGCCCGAAATCGCGAGTTCTCCCGAGAAGAACAGGGCATCCCCGTCGCTCTCGCCATGGAGCATCGACAGGAAGGCCGACAGACTGCCCCGGATTTGTGCGTCGGAGGCGGGCACCCGCCGACGCGGGTGCAGCGACAGTGACAGGGGGTCTGCCCTCAGCAGGATCAGCGCGGGCAGGTCGGTTGCGTCGAGGAGGAGTAGCTTCCCCGCCTCGGGCCCCAGCCGCGCCAGCATCCCCGGATGCCGCGCCACCATCATGCCCCCCAGCCGTGTGAGCAGATGCGAGCCGAGGGCGAGCGCAGGCGGAGGTGGCGGCAGATGCATGAGGGCCGATTGAAGGGCTGAGCGGAGGGTCATGGCGCAATTCCCGAGGGATCGCCCGCCCCGATTGGTCGCAGGTCCGGGGCATGGGCAGGGTTGCCCGGTTGATATATGTCAGCGCTGACTCCCGGCAACCGTGCAAGGCGGGGGTGCGACAACGGAGACCACCATGCGCGACCTGCCGCCCTTCGTCGATCTGCGCGCTTTCCTCGCCTGGGCGGAAGGGTCGGGCGACCTGCTGCGCATCGGTGATCCGGTGGCGCTCCGTCATGAAATGACAGCGGTGGAACTGGCCGCCTTGCGCAGGGGCGGGCCAGTGCTGCGCTTTGGCCAAGCCATTGACAACGACGGTAAAGCCGCTTCGGTGCCGGTGGTGGCCAATCTCTTCGGCACGCGGTCGCGTGTCGCCGCCGGGCTGGGGGTGCTGCCCGAGGGAATCGCCGATCTCGGTGACTTCCTCGCCGCCTTGCGCAGCCCCACCGCTCCACGGGGCCTGCGCGACGCTATGTCACGCTGGCCGATCCTGCGGGCGGCGCTGCAGACGCGGCCTTCCGTGACCCGCCGCCCGCCGGCGCAGGAGGCCCGGCTTGCAGACCTGTCCGAACTTCCGGTGCAGACCCCGTGGCCCGGCGATGCTGGCCCGCTCATCACCTGGCCCGTGGTCATCACGCGGCCGCATGGCTCGCCCCCCGACGATCTGGCCGAGGTGAACCTCGGCGTCTACCGCGCGCAGGTGATCGGGCCCGACCGGCTGATCCTGCGCTGGCTCGCGCATCGCGGTGGTGCGGCGCATCACCGCAGCTGGACGCAGGCTGGAGAGCCGATGCCGGTGGCGGTGGCGCTGGGGGCCGATCCCGCGCTCCTGCTCTCCGCCGCGCTGCCGCTCCCCGAGGGGATGTCGGAATTCACCTTCTCGGGCGTGTTGCGCGGGGCGCGCGCCGAGGTCGCGCCTGCCGTCGAGGTGCCGCTCATGATCCCAGCCCGCGCCGAGATCGTCATCGAAGGCTGGGTCCATCCCGGCGAGACGGCGATGGAGGGCCCCTTCGGCGATCATACCGGCTATTACAACGCCGCCGAACCCTTCCCGGTCATGCGTGTCGCCCGCATTACCTGCCGGAATGATCCGCTTTATCTGACCACCGTGACGGGCCGTCCGCCCGACGAGCCTTCGGTGATCGGCGAGGTCTTCAACGATCTGACCCTGCCACTGATCCGGGCGCAGATTCCCGAAGTGCTCGACTTCTGGCTGCCGCCCGCCGCCTGTTCCTATCGGACGGCGGTGGTCAGGATCGCCAAACGCTATGCCGGACAGGCGCGCCGCGTGATGATGGCGCTCTGGGGCATGTTGCCGCAGTTCAGCTATACGAAGATGATCATCGTCGTGGATGAGGATATCGACGCCCGCAACTGGGACGATGTGCTCTGGGCGCTGAGCACCCGCTATGATCCGGGCCGCGACACGATGATCCTGACGGATACGCCGATGGACTATCTCGACTTCGCCTCGCCGCTCGAAGGGCTCGCGGGCAAGATCGGCATGGATGCGACGACCAAGATCGGTACGGAAACCAGCCGCGAATGGGGCCGGGTCATGGTGCTTGACCCCGCGCATGAGGCGAGGGCCGAGGCCCTGCTCGCGGGGCTGACATGACGCCGCGCGTGGTTCTGGGCGTCTCGGGCGCATCGGGTGCGGCGCTCGCGCTCGATTGTGCGCGGGCGTTGCGGCAGGTGGGGGCCGAGATCGACCTTGTCACCTCGCCCGCCGCCGAACGCACTCTGCGCGAGGAACTCGGCGAGGGTGCAGCCGATGAACTCGCCGCGCTCGCCGCGCGGTTCCATCCCGTCACCGACATGGGCGCAAGCATCTCCTCGGGCTCGCATCCGGTCGCGGGGATGATCGTCGCGCCCTGCTCGATGCGCAGCCTGTCGGCCATCGCCCACGGGATGGACGACAACCTCCTCATCCGCGCTGCAGGCGTGCAATTGAAGGAACGCCGTCCCCTGATCCTGCTGGCCCGGGAATCACCCCTGACCCTTGCGCATCTGCGCAATATGACGGCAGTGACGGAAATGGGCGCGATGGTCCTGCCGCCGGTGCCCGCCTTCTATCTGCGTCCGGCCAGCGTTGCGGAGATCACCGCCCAGATCGCCCGGCGCGCCGTAGACCTTCTGCGTCTCGGGCCGCCGCTCGCGCGGGCCTGGACGCCCGACTGAAAGGAACCCCCGATGTCAGACCCCGCCACCGCGCCGCAGGAAACATCTGCGCTGATCGACCATATCCTCGGCCGCTATCATGATGCCCATCGCGAGGAACTGGCCTTCCTCGTCTCGCTCGCCCGCAAGATCGAAAGCGTGCATGCCGACCATCCGCAGGTGCCCCATGGTCTGGGGGACGTGCTCGAACGCCTCTTTCTCGACATGGAGGCGGAGATGCAGCGCGAGGAGGATGAAATCTTCCCCCTGATGCGCGATGGAAGCGCCTTGCCCGGCGGCTCGCTCGATGCGATGCGCGCCGACCACGCCCGCCATGCGGACATCTTCGCCGAAGCCATCGCCCTGACCGGCGGCCTGAGCCTGCCCGATGATGCCTGCCGGTCCTGGGCCACGCTTTATGCGGCGCTTGAAAAGTTCGGCAGTGACCTGCGCGCGCATCTGCAGCTCGAGGGCGACGTCCTGATCCCGCGCTTCGCGGCCTGACCCGCCCGCAATGACGAAGGGAAAGGGCCGGACTCGAGACCCCGCCTTACCCCCGGTCCTTGCGCATCTGGTCGCGCAAAGCAAAGAGCGTGTCGCGCAAGCGGACCATCTCCTCCGGCCCCATCCCGGTGCGGGCAATGAAACACTCGGGCACATGCGCCGCGCTTTCGCCCAGGGCGCGGCCCTCCTCCGTCAGCGTGACGATCACCCGCCGCTCGTCCCGGGGATCGCGCTGACGGCGAATCCAGCCCGCCGCCTCCATCCGCTTGAGCAACGGGGTGAGCGTGCTGCCATCGAGATGCAACGCCGATCCGATCGCGCCCACCGACACCCCGTCGCGGTCATGGAGCACCGAAACAACCAGATATTGCGGATAGGTCAGGCCAAGCGGTTGCAGCAGGGGCTGATAGGCGGCCTGCATGGCGTGACCGGCTGAATAGAGGGCGAAACAGAGCATGTCGGCAGGTGCAAGCATGGCGAATAATTAATTTGTGCACGATCATTTGGCAAGCGGTTGAATCTTCCGGCAGGGAAAGATACATTGCGCACGAGATAGCCGCACACGAAAGGAACCGCCATGTCAGTCGATGTGAAATATCGCACCGAAGCCACCGCCACCGGCGGCGGCCGTAACGGGCTGAGCACGCTTGCATCGGGCCAGCTCACCGTCACGATGGCGAGTCCCACCGAACTCGGCGGCAACGGCAAGGGCCACAACCCCGAGGAACTCTTCGCACTGGGCTATGCCGCCTGCTACCTCGGCGCGATGCGCCATGCCGCTGCGGCTGAAAAGCTGGGCAATGTGCCCGATGACGCGAAGGTCACCGCCGATGTCGGCCTCGGCCCGCGCAGTGACGGCGGCTTCGGGATCGACGTGAAGCTGACCGTCTCGCTTCCCGGTGTTGATCGCGCGACGGCCGAGAAGATTGTCGAACGCGGCCATTTCACCTGCCCCTATTCCAACGCGACAAAGGGCAATATCAACGTCGAGACCATTCTGGCCTGACCCGGGCAGAGGGGCTCCGCCCCTCGCGCCTCCGGCGCTCACCCCGGTATATTTGCGGACAGATGAAAGCATCTTCCTCCTGCACATATACCCCCGGCGTTGATCACGCGGGGCCGCGCGTGTAGATCAGGCGCGCGTCCGGTGGCGGGCGCGCGGGCGTGGGGCTGGCTGTGGCCAATCATCTGCACAGGGGCGATCTGCCCGACGGGCTGGAGCTTGGCCCCCTCGTCGCCGTGGATTGCGAGACGATGGGGCTGGACCCCCGGCGCGACCGGCTCTGCCTTGTCCAGATGTCGGCGGGCGATGGCGAGGTGCATCTCGTGCAGATCGCGCCCGGCCAGCGCGCGGCCCCGAACCTGTGCCGGATGCTGGCCGATCCGGGGGTGACCAAGCTCTTTCACTACGGCCGCTTCGACATCGCCATGCTTCACCACACCTTCGGGGTGCTGGCCGCGCCGGTCTGGTGCACCAAGGTCGCGGCGAAGCTCGTACGGACTTTCACCGACCGGCACGGGCTGAGGTATCTGCTTGCCGATCTGCTTGGCGTCGACATCTCCAAACAGCAGCAGCAGAGTGACTGGGGCGCGACGGAACTGACCCCGGCGCAGCTTGATTATGCAGCGTCCGACGTGCTGCATCTGCACCGGCTGAAGGCGGCGCTCGAGGAACTGCTCGTCCGCGAGGGGCGGGCCGAGATCGCCCGCGCCTGTTTCGACTTTCTGCCCATGCGCGCCCGGCTCGACCTGCTGGGCTGGGACGATGTGGAGATCTTCCATCACTGACATGACCGAACCCGCCCGCCATATCGCCACCGGTGCCCGTGTCCTGCAGGAGGAATCGGCGGCGCTCGCGGCGCTTGCCGGAAGCATCGGCGAGGATTTCGCGCGTGCGGTCGATCTGATCCTTGCCGCAAGGGGCCGGGTGATCGTCTCGGGCATGGGGAAATCGGGCCATATCGCCCGCAAGATCGCCGCGACGCTGGCCTCGACCGGCACGCCGGCACATTTCGTTCACCCTGCCGAGGCGAGCCATGGCGACCTGGGCATGATGATCCGCGGTGATGTCGTCCTCGTCCTGTCGAATTCGGGCGAGACGCCGGAACTGGCCGATCTCGTCGCCTATACGCGGCGGTTCTCGATCCCGCTCATCGGCATGGCCGGACGGCGTGACTCGACGCTCATGCGGGCGGTCGACGTGGGGCTGCTTCTGCCCGACCTGCCCGAGGCCTGTGGCGTGGGCATCGTGCCGACCACGTCCACGACGATGATGCTCGGGCTTGGTGATGCGCTGGCGGTGGCGCTGATGCAGAGCCGCGCCTTCACGCCCGAACATTTCCGCCTGTTTCACCCCGGAGGCCGCCTTGGTGCGCGGCTGTCGCATGTGCGTGATCTGATGCATGGCGAGGACAGCCTGCCGCTCGTCGCGCCGGACACGCTGATGTCCGACGTCCTCCTGACCATCACCCAGAACGGGTTCGGCGTGGCGGGCGTGGTCGAGAACGACCGGCTGGCCGGTGTCATCACCGATGGTGACCTGCGGCGCAACATGGACGGGCTGCTGTCGCGATCGGCCGGCGAGGTGATGACACATGATCCCCGCACCATCGGCCCGGGCGCACTCGCCGAGGAGGCGGTGGCGCAGATGAACGCGCTCAAGATCACCTGTCTGTTCGTCACGGATGATGCGGGGGCAATTCTCGGCCTGATCCATATTCACGACTGTCTGCGTGCGGGCGTGGCATGAAATGCGGGGCGACCGCTATTCACAGGTGGTCGGCTGGCTGAAAATCCTGCTGCCGCTGCTTGCGCTCGGGCTGCTTGCGACGATGTTCCTTTTCGCCCGCGCGCCTGCGCCGCCGGGTGGTGTTCCATTCGCCGAGATCGAGGCCATCGCCCGCGACCCCCGCATCGGCGCGCCGCGCTTCTCGGGCGTCACCCCTTCGGGCGTGGCGGTGAGCCTTGGTGCCCGGGCGGTGCGGGCGCTGGAAGCGCAGCCTTCGGCCTTCGCCGTCGACGACCTGCATATCGAGATTGCCACGCCCTCTGGCGAGACGGTCACGCTGACTGCTGCGACCGGAGTCTTCGACAGCCTCCACCGCCGGGCGGTGCTGGAGGGGCTTGCGCGGATCGAATCTTCCTCGGGCTACCAGCTCGAGGCGACGGGGATCGAGGCCGATCTGGCCGAAGGTGAATTGCATACGCGAGGGGCGCTCGCCGCCCGCGCGCCCTTTGGTGCATTCGAGGCTGGTGGCCTGGATGTGACCGATGGCGGTGCGCATCTTGTATTCAACAATGGTGTGCGCCTGCTATATCTGCCGCCAGTCGAAGGAGCGCGCCCGTGAAATCCCTCCGCCGCATTACCCTTGCTGCTGCTCTTGTCCTCGCGCCCGCTCTGGCCGTCGCCCAGGCGCAGATCGCGCTCAGCGGCCTCAGCGCCGATCCCGGCGCCCCGGTCGAGGTGACCGCCGAGTCGCTCAGCATCGACCAGAACGCCCGCAGCGCCGTCTTTTCCGGCGATGTCGTGATCGCCCAGGGCGAGATGCGCATCGCGGCGGGCCGTGCCGAGGTCCATTACAGCGAGGAGACGGGCGAGATCGCGCGACTCGTCCTCTCGGGCGGCGTGACCTTTGTCACCGCCGAAGAAGAAGCGGGAGCGGAGCGTGCGGAGTATGATCTGGCGGGCGGTGAGCTGGTCCTCTCGGGCGATGTCCTGCTCAGCCAGGGGCCGAACGTGCTTTCCGCAGACGAGATGCGCGTGAATCTGCGTGACGGGACGGCGCAGATGCAGGGCCGGGTGCGCACCCTGTTCGGGTCGGGCCAATGACCGGGCCGGCGCTTGGCGTGACCGAAGGATCGGCGGGGCTGCGCATCGCCAACCTGCGCAAGAGCTATCGCCGCCGCCCCGTCATCCGCGACGTGAGCATGGAGCTTGGCCGGGGCGAGGTCGTGGCGCTGCTGGGCCCGAATGGATCGGGCAAGACGACCTGTTTCTATGCTGTCGCCGGACTGGTGCAGGCTGATGGCGGGCAGGTGACCATCGACGGGCGCGACGTGACCGGCCTGCCGATGTATCGCCGTGCGCGGCTCGGAATCGGCTATCTCCCGCAGGAGATGTCGATCTTTCGCGGCCTGTCGGTCGAGGACAACATCCGCGCGGTGCTGGAGATCACCGAGCCCGACCGTACCGTGCGGCGTGAACGGCTCGAGGAACTGCTTTCGGATTTCTCGATCACCCATCTGCGCCGCGCCAGCGGTCTTGCGCTGTCGGGCGGTGAGCGGCGCCGCGCCGAGATTGCCCGCTGCCTGGCCGCCGGGCCGAAATACGTGCTGCTCGTGTAGTAGCCCGGGTTCACCTCCATGTCGCCGAAGTTGAACGCGAATCGCGACGCGTAGAGCAGGTTGTCGTCCTGATTCGGTCCCCCGTCGATCCCGTCGAAGAGCCCGAGCGAGTACTGGAACTTTCCGATCGTGCCCCAGATCGTCGCGCCGTCGTCGCGGCCCATCAGCCCCGCCTGCCCGAACTGATCGGACGGGAGGAGCGGCACCGTGTACTGGTTCCAGGAGAGCCCGTAG
>CAYUBT010000010.1:0-19702 GCA_964443055.1 uncultured Rubellimicrobium sp. | reverse complement strand
GAACCCTTCGCCGGGGTCGATCCCATCGCCGTGGGCGAGATTCGCACGCTGGTCGCGCATCTGAAGGATCGCGGCATCGGTGTTCTCATCACCGACCACAATGTGCGTGAAACTCTCGGGATCGTGGACCGTGCCTATATCCTCCATGACGGGCAAGTTCTCATGTCCGGCAGCGCCGAGGAGGTCGTCGCCGATGAAAACGTGCGCCGCGTCTATCTGGGCCAGTCCTTTCGGGTGAGTTGAGCGGGGCGAGAAGCCCCGTCATCGCGAGCGGCAGCGAAGCAGCCCGGTCCTCACGTCTCTGGCCTGCCGCGTTGGCTACGTCTCCTCGCAATGACGGTGGAGACGGCCCTGGCCTCCACAAATAACCGGAAGCGGATTGACGGGCGGGGGGGTCTCTGCCCAGATACGGAATAATGGACAGGCACGCACCCACCGCCCGGACGCCCGGGCCCGCCCCGATCCGCCGACAGCGGCCGCAGGGCGCGGAATGCGGCGGCACTGTTCTCTCGTCGTCAGGTCCGGCAGGTCACGCGCGGCAGTTCGCCCCGCCCTGTCCGCGCCTGCGTCAGCCACATGAGGAGGAACGATGCGGTATCAGATCAGTGGCAAGCAGATCGACATCGGCGAAGCGCTCACCAGTCATGTCAAGACATCGCTTGACGAGGTGACCGGCAAATATGCCGGCCGTCCGACCGACGCGACGGTGGTGTTCTCGCGTTCGGCCCATCAGTTCGTGTGCGAGATCTCCGTGCATCTCTCGAGCGGCCTGACGGCGCAGGCGCGCGGGGTCGCGAACGAGATCTATGCCTCTTTCGATGCCGGGTCCGAAAAGATGGACAAGCAGCTGCGCCGTTACAAGCGCAGGCTCAAGGATCATTACAAGCCGCGCTCGCAGCCGGTTGAAGTGATGGCCGCCTCCCAGTATATCGTCGCCGCGACAGAGGAATCGGACGAGGATGCGGAGCTTCCGCTTTCTCCAACCATCATCGCCGAGATGGAGACGCAGATCCCCACGGTCTCGGTCGGTGACGCGGTCATGCAGATGGAACTGGCCAATGCCCCCGTTTTCATGTTCCGCAACGAGAAGAACGGCGCGATCAATGTCGTGTATCAGCGTGAAGACGGCAATATCGGCTGGATCGATCCGCAAGAGCCGGACTGATTCCCTGCCGGAAAGGCAGATTTCCGTATGAAGCTTTCGGACATCCTTTCGGTGGACGGGGTTCGTGTCCTGTCCGCCGCAGGCAGCAAGAAGCGGCTGTTTCAGGAACTGGCCGAGATGGCCGCCGCCTGCTGCGGCATCGATTCCGCCGATGTGGCGGAGGCGCTGCTCGAGCGCGAGGGGCTGGGGCCCACCGGCGTGGGCAACGGGGTGGCCCTTCCCCATGCGCGCGTCGCGGGGATCGAGAAGGTCGTGGGCCTGTTCGTGCGTCTCGAGAAGCCGCTTGATTTCGATGCGGTGGACCGGCAGCCTGTCGATCTGGTCTTCTGCCTGCTGGCACCGCCGGGTGCCGGGGTCGATCATCTCAAGGCGCTGGCGCTCGTGTCGCGCACCCTGCGCGAGGTTCCGGTCTGCGCCAAGCTGCGGGCCAATACCGACCCGGCCAAGCTTCATGCCATCCTGACCGAGGCGCAGCCCGGACCCGTTGCCTGAACCTCAGGTCCAGGGGCCGAAGCCGAAGGTCATGCAGTCGCGCGCATAGGCGTCGCGGGCCAGGGCCTCGAGTTCGCGATCGTGAATGCGTGCAAGCCGCGCGCGATGCGGGTCGGTTGTCGCCTCCGGCGGGGGTGTATCGGCGCGGCCGAGCGTGGCGGCCAGCGCGGGCAGGGCATCGGCCATTTCCTCCTCGCGCAGGATCAGGTCGGGCAGGGCGAAGCCGGCCATCCCCTGCAGGACCGATGTCTGCGAGGCCCAGCTTGCGTCGATGCGCAGCCCGGTCTGTCCCGAAAGATTCGCCTTCAGGAACACCAGAAAGGCTGCGAAGGCTGCGCGATGGGCTTCGTCGTTCCAGTCCCGGGGGCGATATTCGTCGGGAACCGCCACCCCGTGATGCTGACGCAACGCCGCGCGGATCGTGGTGAAACTCGGGGGCCCGCTGGTCAGGATGTGGTCGCAGAAGGCCGCATGGGCGCGGGCAAGCGGGTGGCGAACCACCGTGAAGCTGCGGTGGCCGGGGTGGCGGTTCTTCCACTGGCGCAATGTCTTGTGCGTAAAGCCGCCCTGCGGGCGCGCGCCGTCAACCGCTGCAAGCCAGTCCGTGGTCGCCGCGACAGGCCCGCCCTTTACGGGCATGTAAAGCAGCGGGCTGGTTGCGGCCGCCAGGAATCCCGGGATGCCGGGGCCGCGGCGCGGCTCGAAATTCGGCGTGCGACCGAGGTTGAAACGGTCGAGCCGCGCGAGCGCCAGCTCCATCTCTGCAAAATTGCCGACCTTCTCCTCGAGCGGCTCGGGGTTCTGCTTCTTCAGCTTGTGGTCGAGCGCCTCGAGCCGCCCTTCCACACCCAGGAAGGTCACAAGCCCGTTCATCACGTCCAGGTCGCGGATATCCTCGTAATCGAGATAGAAGGCGGTCTGTCCGGTGACCTGCAGCGCGCGCATGAGACGGAGTTGAAAGGCCTGCAATGTCTCGAGATTCGCCTCGAACTGGTCCGCGTCGAAGGTCACGACCTCGCTTTTCACATGGGTCGCGTTGGTCAGCGTCCACTGGCCCGTCGCCGAGGCGATGAGGCGGCTGATGTAGCTGTCCACCGGGTTGCGGGTAAGGATGATCTTGGCACAGCGCGGGTCGGGCAGAACAAGGTCGAGCACACGCGGATCGTGATCGTTGAAGAAGCGGAACCCGCCGAGCACGCCCTCCTGCTCGCGAATGGCCGACAGCAGGCGCGTGGGGTCTGCCTGCCGTTCCTCCATGGTGATGCCCAGCAGGTTCTCGCGACCGGGATAGCCGATGAAGACGGGGTTGAACGCTTCGCCGTGGCAGGTGACGCCGGGCAGGGCGTTGAGATTCGCCTCGAGAAAATTCGAGCCGGTCCGCATCTCGGCGAAGAGGACGAAACAGTCAAAACGGCTCATGGGTCACTTCACCAGATAGGGTTTGCGGCGGGGTTTTTCCTGGAGTGAGGGTTCCTCTCCCGCCGGGAAATCGCCGGTGAGCCAGGGGTGCATGCCCTGGTTCTTCAGATTCTGCAGGAAGCGCCCGAAGCCCGTCAGATCGACCATTCGCGGGGCCTCGGCCGGCTTGCGCGCGGCCTCCGGCGCGATCTCCTGCAGGATCGTCTGCAGGTTCTCCATCGGATTCTCGATGAAATCGGACAGGGTCCAGATGTGCAGCCGCGCCTTGGCCCATTCCGAGCGAAGGGCGTGCAGATGGTCGGCCTCTATCTTCTGCAGTCGCGCTGCCTCCCGGCGCAGATCGGCAAAGTTTCGGTTTGAGCGAAAGAGCGGGATGGCCCAGGCCCCGGTGATGACATTCACCTGCGCATCCGGGTCCTTGGCGATGGGCCAGGAGACATCCTGATTGTCGCCGGGACCGAACTGGAAGCACTGCCGCTCGCCGCGCGTGTTCCAGATCAGGTTGCGCAGGAACATGGGCGCATTGTGGTCGCGGATGGCCGCCCGGTTCGACAGCGCCCCGGCCCAATATGCCTCCCGCCCCTCGAACTCGACGCGCCCGGGCGCAAAGAGATGCCCGTGCACGCGCATGCCGGTCGTGCGGATGAGCCAGTCCTCGAAATCGACGAACAGTTCGGCGAATCCCTCGAACACCGAATACGGCGCGGCCGAGACGCCGTTCTCGTGTCCCTCATGGGGGAAGCGGCTCTGCATGTAGAGGCCGGGGCGGCCCTTGGTGCGCAATTCGACTGCCTTCGAGAAGATGCGGTCGATCCGGCCCGGATTGGGTTCGGCACGCGGCTTCTTGTCGATGTCCGGGTCGAGGAAGGTGCGGTAGAGCTGTCGCGCCTGCGGCCAGATCTTGCGGGCGACGAAACAGTCCGAGCGGCGCAGAAGCTGCAGGTGGTCGTCGTAGAAGATATGCGGCTTGCCCTGGAAATCGAATTTCGACAGCGTGAGCGAGCGGCTCTCGATCCTCTCGGACCAGAGCCGGGCGAGGGTCTGGAAATAGCTCTCGTCCGGGATCCAGACGCGGCGGAAGTAGCGATCATACTCCGGTCGGCGCGGATCCTCGAGGATGGCCGAGAGCGTGCGCCGCGTCAGGCACCACCACTGGCTGCCCATATGCGGGGTCAGCCCCTCGGGGATGCGGCGGCGAAAGCCCGCGCGCCGTTGCAGTTCGACGTAACGGTCGAACAGGCGGCGGTGGCGCTTCCATGAAAAGGGGAAACGCAGGGTGAAGCGTTCCTCCGACAGGCCGCCCACGGTCCAGGGGACATCGGCGGTCGTCGCGCTTTCGATGAAGTCGGTGTCCGGATGCGCGTCGAGATAGGCGATCAGCTCGGCCACCGGACGCAGGGGCAGGCAGGAGCCGGACATGAGGTAGACATGCCGGACCTGCGGAAACTCGGCGAGAAGCTGCGTCGCCGCCGCCTGTGTGGCCGCGACCATGCCCCAGCTTCCCCATTCGCAGCGGAAGCGCGGGGAGAACCGGACGTCGGGAAGATCGGACAGCGCATCGCGGAACCGTGCGAAGGCGGGCGGGTTCACCGGCTTGTCGATATGGATGACGACGGGGCAGCCTGCGCCCGCGAGGTGGCGGACCACCTCTTCGGCCCGGTCGAAGGCCGTATGCATCAACATGACCACGCCCAGGGTCATGCCCAGTTTCCCTTGGACATGAGGCCCAGCACCTCAAGCTGACGCCAGTTGATGTATTTCTCGCTCCACTTGCACCACAGATCGGTGCCGCCCTCGATCCCCTCTGCATAGGCGCGATACTCGCGGCTGGCGGCGTAATGCTGGCGGCGGTCGAGTTCCTCCTTCGCCTTGTCCGCCATGGTGTGGAGGAACTTGGTATGGAGCAGCAGGCCCGATGCCTTTTCCCCGCCCCATTCGTCATGAACCGCGTTCAGCCCGCGCGGCAGGAGCATGTGGGTCGAGCTTACATAGGCGTAGGAACGGTGCCAGCGTACCAGCGGGATCTTGTTGAGTGCGGCCGAATGTGCCGGATCGTCAGCGAAGAAAGCGCGCGTGCGCGGTCCGCCCTGGATCCAGAGGTTTCCGAATGTCGGGTTGCGCCGGATCGTGTAATTGCCCGAATCGAACCAGTTGGCGGTCTCGAGCGGATCGCTGCCACGCTCGTATGGCGCGGCCTCGATCGGCCCCTTGGGATACATGTCGAGCAGCATCGCCGAAAAACTGCGAATCGACGAGGCGTCGAGCCAGTCGGTCAGGGCGCGGATCGGGCGGGTATCGCAGAAGGGGTAGATGAACAGTTCGTCCGGATCGACGGTGAGGCACCAATGCCCGTGGCCGTAGCGGCGCTGCAGGTAATTCAGCCAGTCGACCTCGAACCGCGCGCGTTTGTAGCTGGCTGCTGTCGTCCAGAGCGAGACATCGTCCTGTCCGGACAGATATTCACGCCCGCCATCATCGCTGCCGTTGTCGACCATGAGGAAGTGATTGACGCCGAGGTTGCGGTAGTAGTCGAGAAACCACGGCAGGCGGACATTCTCGTTGCGGAAGGTGGAAAAGACGAGGATGTCCCGGCGACGGATCTTCGCGGTATTGTCGCGCACCACCGACAGTTCGCGCGACTTGCGCACCGCCCGGATCAGGTAGCGTTTGCGCTTGAGCCGCAGCCGATATCTCTGCCAGATCGCCACTCGTTCCTCAGATCACTGCGAATACGGTTGTGAAATGCGCGTCCCAGCCAGGCAGGGCAAGGGGAGCCTTGCGCGGGGCCGCCTTTGTCAGCGACATGACGGTTTTCGCCCACAGGTCCGCGTCCTGCGGGTCAAGGTAGACGGGATATTCGCCAAGCATCTCGCGCCAGACGGGCAGGTCGGCACAGACGAGCGGCACGCCGCGCCCGGCCGCTTCGAGCGACGGCAGGCCGAATCCTTCGGCAAGCGAGGGGTTGAGCATGGCGGTCGCCCCTGCAACCAGCGCTGCGACGGCGCCGTCGGACAGGCCCGAGAGTTCCTGCACCCCTGACGGATGTGCATCGAGCCGGGCCAGAAGCGCATCATCCGCCCAGCCGCGCGAGCCGACGATCAGGAGCGGCGGAGCCCCGGGGCCGAGCCGTTCCCAGGTATCGAGCAGGAGCGCGTGGTTCTTGCGCGGGTCGATGGTGTTGAGCGTCACGAAACAGGGCGAGGGTCGCGGGCCATGAGGCAGAGCGGCAGGGTCGGGCACGGCGAGCGTCACGCCGGGATGGGCCACGGTGATCTCGGGCAATGCCTGCCCGGGGCAATGACGGCGCAGGTCGCTGAGGACGGAGGCGCTCGTGCAGAGGATACGGTCGGCGTGTTCCACGACCAGGGCAAGACGCTGTCTGAATTGATCGACGGTCCCGGGGCGCTGGAATTGCGGGAAGTCGAGCGGGATCGTGTCGTGCAGCATGACGGTGATCCGGGCACCGGGCAGGGCGCGCAGCCCGGTGACGGTGTCCTCGTGCAGGGTCGTCTGCCCGACATTGACATAGGAGACCGCGCCGGGGAGCCGCCGCCTGAGCATCAGCGAAAGCCAGCGATGCGGCGCGCGGGCGAGAATGTGGCGGCGCAGGAACCCCTCGACCAGTGCCCGGTCGGGATCGTCGCGGCGGGCGAGTCGGTCGTAAAGCCGTGTTCCGCCCCAGTTGCCGTGATCGAGCGCCTCCAGAAAGGCCCGCATCCCTGCGCGGTCGAGCAGCAGATAGCCCGGCCGCGTGCGCACCAGTGCGAAGGCGAGGGCGCTCTCGTCCCGGACAATGGCGGCGAGCCAGGCGCGCTCGATCCGGTCCACGCCGGTCAGCACCCGTGTGGCGCGGCCGGCAAGCCGGGTGAGATCGAGAAGCCGCGCTGCGGGCGGCGTCACCTTGCGCCCCCCTATTGCGCAGCCGCGCGTATCCCGCTCAGCCCGTCCAGGAAGGCCGAGAACTCATCGCGCAGATCGTTGCGGGCAAGGGCAAAGGCCACGGTTGCCTGCAGGAATCCGGCCTTTGAGCCGCAGTCGAATCTTTCGCCCTGGAAACGAAGCCCGTGAACGGAACGGCCCGCCTCGATCTCCATGGCGATGGCGTCGGTCAGTTGCAGTTCATCCCCGGCCGAGGGCTTGATGCGCGACAGGTTGTTCAGCACGTCCGGGGTCAGGATGTAGCGGCCGATGACGGCGAGGTTCGAGGGTGCCTCACCCAGGCGCGGCTTCTCGACCATGCCTTTCGCTTCAACCAGCGGCCCCTTCTCGGCTCCGACATCAAGGATGCCATAGGCCGAGGCCCGTTCAGCCGGCACTTCCATCGCCGCGACCACGCAGCCGCCGATGTCGGCATGGGCTTCGACCATCTGCTGCAGGCAGGGCTTCTCGGCGGCGATCACGTCATCGGGGAGCATGACGGCGAAGGGCTCGTCCCCGATCAGGCGGCGGGCGCACCAGACGGCGTGGCCGAGGCCGAGCGCACGATGCTGGCGGATATAGGCGATGGCACCCGATTCCATGTTGGTGGCGCGCAAGGTTTCGAGCAACTCGTCCTTGCCCGCGCGGCGCAGGGCCGATTCCAGTTCGGGCGCGCGGTCGAAGTAATCCTCGAGTGCATATTTGCCGCGCGCAGTGACGAAGATGAAATCGGTGATCCCTGCGGCGCGGGCCTCGTCGATCGCATACTGGATGAGCGGGCGGTCGACCAGCGTCAGGATTTCCTTGGGGATCGACTTGGTTGCAGGCAGAAACCGCGTTCCCATTCCTGCAACGGGGAAAACCGCCTTGGTAACTCGTTTCGTCATATACACCTCACACCCTGCCGCCGCGCCGGGGTACGGTTGCAGGCACTTGCTTGCTGTCCGGTCAGCCGTATCCTTGGATTGCGAATGAGAGCAAGGTGTGGCGACTATTCCACAATCCTGGGCAGGTCCGAGTCGAGTTGCCGCAATTCTGCCACAAGCGCGGCCTCCCGGGCAACTCGCGCCTTGCGCCGCCATGGCCGGAACGCCGGGTCGCTGCGCAGGGAGGCACCGTAAAGCCCACCCTCCTGCAGCCAGAATCCGCCGGGCTGAAAGGCGATGCGGTGGCGGCGCGGGGTGAGGGAGTAGAGATGGAGGCTGACGATGTCACCTGCATCTGCGGCAGCTTCTGCCTCCTGCATCAGCCGCGCGCGATTGCGTGGATGGCCTGAAAGGATACGGTGCCGTCCCGTCCCCTCGTGCCGCCAGGGCAGGAATGGCGGCGGCGCATCGGTGATGGGCGGGGGCAGGGCGAGACGGCGCGTCAGCCCCTCGTCCCAGCCTGCGCGCAACGTGTCGATCATACGCGCGGCCTCGTCCCGCGTGATCCGTCCTGCCCGGACATGTGCGGCAAGGCCGGTGCAGCGTTCCTGCACCTCTTCCTCCAGCCGCGCGGGATCGGCACGGCCTGCGTGACGGCGCAGGAACAGGGCGAGGCTGGCACCGACCTCATGCAGGTTCTGCGGCACGCGATCGGCGCGGCGGCGCTCGCTTGCGGCAAATGCGTGGTGGACCTGGGCGAGGGGCACAAGCGCGGCCCCTGCGCCGGCCGCCGCAAGGCGCAGGTTCAGGTCGGTCTCGTCCAGATAGAAGCGGAAACCGGGATCGAAGCCGCCCGCCTCTAGCAGCGCATCACGGCGGTGCGCCATGCAGGTGCCCTCGGTCTTGAGGGCAAGTCCCGTGTGCTGGCCGATGATGGCGGGCGCGTTGGGCAGGGGCTGGTGGCGGGCAAAGGCGTCGACCATGCGTCCCGTCCATTGCATGGAGATTCCGTTGCGTCCGCGCACATGCCCCCCGGCCGACGCAACCTGTGGATCGGCAAGGGGGGCGCAGAGCCGGGCCAGCCAGGCGGGTTCGGGCACCGCGTCATCGTCGATGAAGGCCAGCAAGTCGCCCGCCGCCATCGCGATCCCGTGGTTGCGCGCTTCCAAGATATTCGCCTCGTTAAAGACACGGGTCTTGATGCGGGGCATCAGTTCAGGCGGCAGACGCACAAGGCTGTCGCTGTCGGCCACGACCACGATCTCGAAGGCGGGATGCAGAAGCTGGCCCGCGGCCGTGATGCAGAGCGCGAGATGCTCCGGCCGCTTGCGGCTGGTGATGATGACGCTGGCCGTAAGGCCGGTCATTCCATCCCCATCTCGGCCAGCATCGCCTCGAGCCGGGGCACATCCTCCGGGTTGTTCAGTTCCCAGAACTGCCGTCCGCGCGCATCGACCTCGACACACAGGACCGGCGCACCGCGTTCGAGAAAGCGCAACTGTTCCAGCCCTTCCAGCTCTTCGAGCACGCCCGGCTCCCAGCCTGCATAGGCGTCCAGTGCGGCGGGGCGATAGGCATAGACGCCGACGTGATGGAAGACGGGCGTGTCCTCGTGGTCTGCATAGCTGCGTCCCCGGTAGGGGATCACCTCTTTCGAGAAATAGAGCGCGCGCCGGTCCGCTGCCATCACCGTCGTCGTTCCGCCCACGCGGCCCGCGCGCCGGTCCTCGAGAAAGCCGGCAAGCGCCGCGCCGCCGGTGCGCAGGACCGGGGTTGCGACATCCATCCCGGGGCGCATCCGCAGGGCGGCGACAAGGTTTTCGATGAACCAGGGCGGCGTGAGCGGGGCATCGCCCTGCAGGTTGACGATGATCTCGTGACCCGTGATCTGCCGGATCACCTCGGCGCAGCGTTCGGTGCCGTTGCGGCAGGCCGGGGATGTCATCATCACCTCGGCCCCGAATTCCCGCGCGTGATCGGCGATCCGCGCATCATCCGTGGCGATGACGATACGGTCGGCCCCTGGCACCGCCCGCGCCGCGTCCCAACTGCGGCGGATGAGAGTCTTTTCCACGCCCGTCGCCCCTTTCAACGGCACGAGCGGCTTGCCGGGATAGCGGGTCGAGGCGTGGCGGGCCGGAATGACGATCAGCACGCTCATTTCAGCACGACACCCGGCGAAAGGGCCAGAAAATGCGGATTCTCGAAACCGGGCTTGCCATAGGCCAGGGGCGAATGGTCATCGAGCCGCAGCACGCGCCCGCCAGCACCGCCGAGCACCGCATGGCCCGCCGCCGTGTCCCATTCCATCGTCCGGCCGAGGCGGGGGTAGAGATCCGCCTCGCCCGTGGCGACGAGGCAGAATTTCAGCGACGATCCGGCGGGAGCCATGGCGGCCACAGCATAGCGGGCGATATAATCCTCGGTCGCCTGATCGCGATGCGATTTCGAGGCCACGATCATGAGCGCATCATTATCGGCCTCGCGCACACGGATCGGGCGGATCGGGCCGGGATTGCCGGGATCAAGCGGCCCCTCCTCCTCAATCGAGGAACCGTCGGCCAATGTGTAGAACAGTCGCCCGCGCGCCGGGGCGAAGACAACGCCGAAGCGGGGCATGCCATCCTCGACCAGGGCGACATTGACGGTGAAGTCCCCGTGCCCCCTGATGAATTCCTTCGTGCCGTCGAGCGGGTCCACGATCAGGAAATCGCGGGTCTCCTGCCCGTGGGTCGCCGCCTGTTCCTCGGTCACCAGCGGGATTTCGGGAAACGCCGAGCGCAGCCCGGCGGAGATGATCGCATCGGCGGCCAGATCGGCCTCGGTCACGGGGCTGTCGTCGGTCTTGATGCGAATCTCGAAATCGGGGCTTTGCCTGACGCTCATGATTGCCGCACCGGCAAGGATCGCGAGGCGGCGCATCTCGGGGATCAGCCGGTCGGGGTCCATTATCGCATTCCTTTGCCCGGGTGTCGTTGATCGGCAGGCGCGCGGCCCTTATGCTGTCGCCCCAGGAGTTCGGCAAGACAAAGCTTCCGACCGATCAGGGAGGCAGGCGGGCGAAACGCGGGGCAGGGGACAGGCGGATGTTCGAGACCAGACGCAGTGCATCGCCACTGGCTTCGGCCTTCCGCATGGCGGAACTCGTCTATCACAGCACGGTGCGCGAGGTGCGGCGCGGCCATCGCAATGCGGTGGCCGGGCTGCTCATCGCCATGGCGCAGTCGATCATCTTCGTCATGGCGTTTTACATCATGTTCGCGCTGGTGGGGATCAGGGGCAGCGCCATTCACGGCGATTACATGCTCTATCTCATGTCGGGCGTGTTCCTCTATATGTTCCACGTCCGCACGGTGACGGCCGTCGCGCGCGCCGAGGGGCCGGCCTCGACGATGATGCTTCACGCGCCGCTCAACCCCTATATCGCGATGATGGCCGCGGCGCTCGGGGCACTCTATCTGCAGGTCCTGTCGATGATGGTGCTGCTCTTCCTCTATCATGTTGCCTGGTCGCCGCTCGTGATCGACGATCCGGCCGGGGCCATGGGAATGGTGCTGCTGGCCTGGTTCAGCGGCTTCGCCGTCGGGACCGTGTTCTATGCGCTCAGGCCGTGGATGCCCGATGTCGCGCAGCTTCTCACGAATGTCTGGACCCGGATGAACATGGTCTTTTCCGGCAAGATGTTCGTTGCCAATGTCCTGCCCGGTTTCCTCATGGGATATTTCTCGTGGAACCCGCTCTTTCATCTGATCGACCAGGCGCGCGGGTATATCTTTCTCAACTACCAGCCGTATTTCACTGACTGGAGGTATGCTTTATGGGTCAGCACCGTCATCTTCGTCATCGGCCTCATGGCCGAGAACTTCACACGCAAGCGCGCCTCGCATTCCTGGGGTGCCGGACACTAGCGGTTGTCCTGGCTGTTGCCGCCGGGGCGGCGGCGCGGGCACAGGATCTGCCTGCGCGTTTCTCGGTCGCCGGGGTGGCGGCGAATGACGTGCTGAATGTCCGCGCGGGCCCCTCGGCCGGGACCGACATTCTCGACAGGCTTGCACCGGATCAGGAAGGCGTCGAGGTGATCGGTCTTTCCGATGACGGAAAATGGGGCATGGTCGCAGTGCCCGGAAGCAACGGCTGGGTCGCGATGCGCTATCTTGCCGCCGAGCCGATGTCCGGTGATACGCTGCCCCGACCGCTGCAGTGTTACGGGACCGAACCGTTCTGGGCGATCACCTTCGGGGTGGATGGGGTCGCCTACAGCGCACCCGCCGAGGAACTCCCGTTGTCGGTGCAGAGCGAGAGCGTCCTGGCCGACGGCTGGCAGGCCATGCTGAATGCCGGGGTCCGCGGCGACTGGGATGTCGAAATCCGCCGCGGGCAATGCAGCGACGGGATGAGCGACCGGCTGTTCGGCTTCTCGATGAAGCTCCGGCAGGGGGGCGCGGGTGCCATGCAGCCCCTTTCCGGCTGTTGCACGCTGGACATTCGCTAGACGGCGTTCCGCCAGGGTGAACCTTCCCGCCAAGCGGCGGGGTCAGGTTGCCTCGCCGAAGGCTTCTTCGATAATCGCACCGGGACGGGTGAGGGAAATCGTCCCGCCCAGCCTGCCGCGCCCGTCCGTCTGAAGCCGCGTGGCGATGAACGTCTCGGTGATTGCGCCGGGCAGGTGGCGCAGCAGGACGGACGCGGTCAGCAGAAGCCCGGCGCGCTCCACGAACCAGCGCGCCTCGGCCTCGGGCACCGGGCCGGGCCAGCGGTTGCGATGGGCGGCGAGCGCCGCATCATAGCCCGCCGACAGTCCGCGTGCGGCGTCGAGTTCGGCGGCAAGCGCTTCGGCCGCCAGCGGATCACGGCCAAGGCTGCGCAGCGCATCGAGGCAGATGACATTGGCCGACCCCTCCCAGATCCCGTTGAGCGGGGCCTCGCGGTAGAGGAGCGGCAGGAAAGTGTCCTCGATATAGCCCATGCCGCCGAGCGTCTCCATCGCCTCGCCCACGACAAGAGGGCAGAGCTTGTTGGCAAGGAACTTGGCGAGCGCGACGCCGATCCGGGTGAAGGCACGCGATTCGGGGGTCTCGTCCCCGAAGGCCCGCGCGACATGCAGGCCGAGCGCCAGCGCGCCCGCCTGGTCGAGCACCAGATCGGCCAGCACCGCCTGCATCAGCGGCTGGTCGATCAGGCGGCGCTGGAAGGCGCTGCGGTGGCTTGTCCACCAGAACGCCTCACGCAGGGCCGCGCGCATCAGGCCCACCGGGGCCATGGCGGTGTCGAGCCTCGTATGATGCACCATCTCGACGATGGTGCGCACGCCCGCGCCCTCGTCGCCGACCAGATGCGCCAGTGCGCCCTCGTATTCGATTTCGGCCGAGGCATTCGAGCGGTTGCCCAGCTTGTCCTTCAGCCGCATCAGGCGAATGCCGTTACGTCCCTCGGGCAGCCAGCGGGGGGTGAAGAAGCAGCTCAACCCGCGTTCGGTCTGCGCGAGCGTGAAGAACCCGTCCGACATCGGGGCCGAGCAGAACCATTTGTGGCCGGTGAGCCTCCACGCGCCATCGGCCGGTTCGGCGCGGGTGGAACTGGCGCGCAGGTCGGAGCCGCCCTGTTTCTCGGTCATCGCCATGCCGATGGTGAGCGCGCGTTTCTCGTCCGCCGGTCTGACGGACGGGTCATGGTCGCGGGTGAGGACACGCGGCAGCCAGTCCGCGCCGAGATCGCCCGCCTGCCGCAGAAGCGGCACGGCGGCGCTGGTCATCGTGAGCGGGCAGCAATGGCCCGGCTCGACCTGCGAGGCGAGCATGACCATCGCTGCATGGGTGACATGCCCGCCCGCGTGCTCCTCCCAGGGGGTGGCATGATAGCCCGCGCGCGCCGACAATTGCATGAACCGATGCCAGGCGGGGTGAAAGGCGACCTCGTCAAGCCGCCTGCCGCCGGCATCGAACAGGCGCAACTCGGGCGGGTTGCGGTTGGCATCCTGCGCGAGCCCGCGCATCTCCTCCCGCCCCAGCCCGGTGCCATAGGCGGCGAGCGCGGCGGTATCGGCTCCGAAGCCACCGGCCAGCCGGGCGAGCAGCGGATCGTCCCTCCAGAGATCGCGATCACCGGGGGCGGGCGGCTGGTTCAGAACCTCATGCGTGGCAAGGTCCGCATCGGGGTCGGGCGTCATGTTGTATCCTCCCTTGCCGTACCGGACGAGCGGTAACGGTGCAGAGGAATCTGGTGGAGCAGAGGGGAATCGAACCCCTGACCTTATCATTGCGAACGATACGCTCTCCCAACTGAGCTACTGCCCCATTCGCGGGGCGGGTTCTGCATCTTCGCCGCTACCCTGTCAATGGGGTGGAACGGCCTGATCAGGGCCCGGAATCCGGGTTGCCGCGAAGCACCCGGTTCCTTTCGTCATTGCGAGCGTAGCGAAGCAACCAGAATCTCCCCGTCTCTGGCTTGCCGCACCGGCTGACGTCTCCTCACCATGACGGGGTTTGCGGGGATCCTGCGGCCTGAATACCCGCGCCGACGCCCGGTTCGAGGTCGTCACATCATTTCGGAAAGCAGGTGTGAACTCCGCTGCCGCATGGGTCCGGAGCCCCCACCCCCCGGCCCGCATCCCTTGCATCGGCTGGCACATTGCCCGATACGGGAACAGGAGTTTGACGGAGGCTGGCATGACTGCGCGTATCTATCGACCCGCCCGCACCGCGATGCAGTCGGGAGAGGCGCGGACACGGGACTGGGTGCTCGAATATGATCCGTCCTCGGCGCGCGGGATCGACCCGCTGATGGGCTGGACCTCGTCATCCGACATGCAGAGCCAGATCCACATGCGCTTTCCCACGAAGGAAGCGGCGCTCGCCTATGCCCGATCGCAGGGCATCACCGCCATCGTGCACGATCCGAAGGAGCGCAGGCACATCCTGCGGCCCAACGGCTATGGCGAGAACTATGCCCACAATCGCCGCGGCACCTGGACGCATTAGCCTGCCCGTGGAGGCGGTACGCTGGCTCGTCACCCATTCGGGCGGCTTTCATGCGGATGAGGTGCTGTCTACCGTCGTTCTGAAACGGCTTTTCCCGCAGGCGAAGGTGATTCGCAGCCGTGACGAGGAATGGACCGCCCCCGCGCCCGACCGCATCATCTATGACGAGGGCCGCGCCTTCGATCCGGAGGCGCGCATCTTCGACCACCACCAGCGCGGCGCGCCCCTGCGGCCTGACGGGCGGCCCTATTCGTCCTTCGGCCTGATCTGGCGGCAGTTCGGCGCGGATTACCTCGCGGCGCTCGGCGTGGCGGCGGCCGATGTCGCGGCGGTGTGGGAACGGGTCGACGGGCGTTTCGTCCTGCCGGTCGATCTCATGGACAATGGCGTGCTTGATCCGGGGACAGCGGGCCTCCTGGCCGGGCTGACGCTGCCGGTTCTGATCGAGAGCCTGAAACCTCCGTTCGACGCCCGTGACCAGCAGGCCGACAATCGCGCCTTCGACAGGGCGGTGGACGTTGCGACGGTGTTCCTCGAATCGGCGGTGGCGGAAGCGGCGGCCGGGCTGCGGGCCGACGCCCTGGTGCGGCGTGCCTTGCGAGGGACGGACGGCGGGCGCGTGCTGGAACTTCCCACCGCCGTTCCGTTTCAGGATGCGGTCATGGAGCCCGAGGCCGCGCATCTGTGGTTCGTGATCCACCCGCGTAGCGACGGCTGGCTTCTGACCGGAATCCGGCGTGCGTCTGACACGTTCGCGCTGCGCGCCGACCTTCCCGCCGCCTGGGCCGGGCTCTCGGGCGACGCGCTGCAGAAGGCAAGCGGCGTGCCGGGCGCGCGGTTCTGCCACAAGGGGCGGTTCCTTGCGGTGGCGGCTGACCGGGAGTCGGTCCTGCGGATGGCGCAACTGGCGGTCGAGGAAGCCGGGCGCTCAGCCGACCCCGTCGAGTAAAGCTCTCATCAGCGGGCTGTCGGGGTCTTCGCAGCCGTCGATGACATCGAAATGATGGCGGCCCGGATCAAGGGTCAGCGGCGCCTCCCATGACCGGGCGAGAAGGCGGGCCTGGTCGAGGAAGGCCGGCCGCTCGGCCGCGCCGACCCAGACATGCACCTGGGTGGCGGGCGCAGGGTGATGGACAGGGCTTTCGGCCTGTGCCTCCCCGGCGTCGATCTGCAGCTTCCCGTTCATCGTGGTGCGCATGAGCGGTGCGAGGTCCGCCAGTGGCGAGACCGGGATGATGCGGGCGATCCGCGCATCGGGGGCAGCATCCGCGCAGCCCATCCGCGCGACCAGATGCCCGCCCGCCGAATGGCCGGTGAGGACGAGGGGGCCCTTGCCCCCGGTCGCGATCCGTTCGACCGCGCGGGCGATCTGCCGGGTGATGGTGCTGATCCGCACCGAAGGGCAGAGATCATAGCCCGGCAGCGCCATGCGCCAGCCCCGCGCCAGCGCCCCGGCGGCGAGATGCGAGAAATCGTCGGGATGAAACGCGCTCCAGTAGCCGCCATGGATGAAGACCAGCGTGCCCTGCGCCGGCCCCGGTGGGGCGATAAGCCGCACCGTCTCGCGACGGCCGGTTCCATAGGCGACAATTTCGGATGGATGGGTCGCGCGGAAGGTGGCGGCCTTTGCCCTCCAGCGGGCAGGATAGGCCGTGCCACCCGGAATATGGGCGGTATTCGAATAGGCATCGCTCAGATCCGGCATCGGCTCCTCTGGATTTTCCCGGCCTCGGGTGGTTAGCCTGCGCGCGATGCTAGAGGAGGCACCCATGGCTGACGAGTCCACGAATCTGCGCGCATTGCTGAAGAACCCCGATCTCCTGCGCGAGGAGGCTTTCGTCGCCGGGGAATGGCGCTCGGCAGCCTCGGGCGCGACATTCGAGGTCACCAATCCCGCGCGCGGCGACGTGATCGCGCATGTCGCAGATCTGTCGCGCGAGGAAATCGCCCGGGCCATCGACGCCGCCCATGATGCGCAGAAGGACTGGGCTGCCCGAACCGGCAAGGAGCGCGCGCGTATCCTGCGCAAATGGTATGATCTGATGATGGAGAACCAGGGCGATCTGGGGATCATCATGACCGCCGAACAGGGCAAGCCCCTGCCCGAGGCGATGGGCGAGGTGGCCTATGGTGCCTCCTATATCGAATGGTTCGGCGAGGAGGCCAAGCGTGTCTATGGCGAGACCATCCCCGGCCATATGGCCGACAAGCGGCTCATGGTCATTCGTCAGCCCGTCGGCGTGGTGGCGGGGATCACGCCGTGGAACTTCCCCAATGCCATGATCGCGCGCAAGGTCGCGCCCGCGCTGGCTGTGGGCTGCACCTTCGTGGCCCGGCCTGCCTCACTCACGCCGCTGTCGGCGCTTGCCATGGCGCGGCTGGCAGAGCTGGCGGGCGTGCCTGCCGGTGTGTTCAGCGTCGTGCCCGCGACCCGGTCGTCGGAAGTGGGCAAGGAATTCTGCGAGAACCCCAGGGTCCGCAAGATCACCTTTACCGGCTCCACCGAAGTGGGCCGTGTGCTGCTGCGGCAGGCGGCGGATCAGGTGAAGAAATGCTCGATGGAGCTGGGCGGCAACGCGCCGTTCATCGTCTTCGACGATGCGGACCTCGACGCTGCCGTGCAGGGCGCGCTCATGTCCAAGTTCCGCAATAACGGCCAGACCTGCGTCTGTGCCAACCGCATCTACGTGCAGCGCGGGGTCTATGACGCATTCGCTGCAAAGCTGAAGGTGGCGGTCGAGGGGATGCGCGTGGGCGACGGGCTCGACGAGGGAATCGACCTCGGGCCGCTGATCGACACGAAGGCTGTCGAGAAGGTGCAGGAACATCTGGCCGATGCACTGGCCCGTGGCGGCAAGGTGCTGACCGGGGGCGAGGCTCTGGGTGGCCAGTTCTTCCAGCCCACGATCATCACCGGGGCCACGCCCGACATGCTGGTCGCGCAGGACGAGACCTTCGGCCCCTTCGCGCCCCTGTTCATGTTCGAGGACGAGGAGGACGTGATCCGCCAGGCCAATGACACGATTTTCGGGCTGGCGTCGTATTTCTACGCCAGCGACCTGTCGCGGGTGGTGCGGGTGCAGGAGGCGCTCGAATACGGGATCGTTGGCGTGAACACCGGGATCATCTCGACCGAAGTGGCACCCTTCGGCGGGGTGAAGCAGTCGGGCCTCGGCCGCGAGGGCAGCCGACATGGAATCGACGACTATCTCGAGATGAAATATATCTGCACCTCGATCTGAGGAGCAGGCCCCCCGCCGTCATTGCGAGCCGCAGGCGAAGCAATCTATCTGCCCGGGCGGGTAGATTGCCACGTCGGCTGTGCCTCCTCGCAATGACGATATTTTCCTTCGTCACTGCAAGCGTCAGCGAAGCAGCCTCGATTCTTTCAGATGCGCGGCTCGGCATATGTCGGGGTTGCCACGTCCGCTTTGCCTCCTCGGGGTGACGGGGCCTGCCGGATCAGCGCCGTCCGCGCTGCCCCTCGATCAGCCATGCGCCGAGCACGAGCGCCCCTGCGAGCAGGAGCCAGAGCCAGGGCGGCATCAGCGCGCTTACCCGTATGGCGGTGGTGCGCGATGCGTCCCTCGGGATGATGCCCATCCAGTCGCTGCCTGCGGCGGGGCGGCCTTCTCGCACCTCGCTCAGCCGGGGTATTCCGTCCGACAATGCAAAGACGCCGCCGCCTGTGGGTTCCGTCACCGGGGAGAGAAGATCGCCCGTGGCGATGGTCTCCTCGAATTCGCGCGGCGAGGCGGGGCCGACGGCGATCACCGCCTCGCGGGTGCCGTCCGTGATCCGGTAGAGGCCGGGGGCGGGGGCCTCGTGCAGGGCCTCGAACCGGCCGGGAGCGGTCTCGGTCGGGACGAGTGCGGTCTCCTGCCCGTCCGGGGCGGAAAGGGTGAGTTCGGGCGTCTCGTCCGAAAGGCTGTGGCGGATGACGCGGATCGTCTGGCCGCTGGCCTCGGCACGCAGTGTTTCCTCCTCGAGTTCGGGCTCCTGCATCAGCCAGTGGGCGAGACGGCGCAGGAGGTCGAGTTGCGGCCCCCCGCCTTCATAGCCGCGATCCCAGAGCCAGGCGTGATCCGAGGCGAGCAGGGCGGTCCGCCCCTCGCCCACATGATCGAGGATCAGCAGCGGGCGCTGGTCCGGCCCCTCCATCACCACTTCGGCCCCCGGCTCGGGCAGGACATCGACCAGCCGCAGCCAGCGGCCCCAGTCGGGTGTCTCGTCTCCCGCGCCCTCGAGCCCTCCCGTCACCGGATGGCGTCGGCCCAGGTCGGTGACGCGCGGCAGGAACGGCTGTTCGAGCACACGCGCCGTCGGGGCTGCGGGCAGGATCGCGCCGAGCGGCGTGCGCCAGAGCGAATCGACATCGGCATATTCCGGTCCGCCCGAGACGAGCACGGCCCCGCCGCGCATCACGTAATCGGCTATGTTCTGCAGGTAATCGGCGGGAAGTATCCCGCGCGAGCGGTAGCGGTCGAAGATGATGAGGTCGAAATCCTCGATCCGTTCCACGAACAGTTCGCGGGTCGGAAAGGCGATGAGCGAGAGTTCCTCGACCGGGACGCCGTCCTGTTTCTCGGGCGGGCGCAAGATGGTGAAATGCACGAGGTCCACGGCGGCGTCGGAACGCAGGAGGTTGCGCCAGGTGCGTTCGCCCGGGGTCGGCTCGCCTGAGACGAGGAGCACGCGCAGGCGGTCGCGCACACCGTTGATCTGAACCACGGCACGGTTGTTGCGGTCGGTCAGCTCACCTGCGGCCGAAGGCGTGACGATCTCGAGCACGTTGAGCCCGCCATGGGGCAGGGTCAGCGGCAGTTCCATCTGCCGCCCGACCGGGATCTCGAAGGGGGTCGGCT
>CAYUBT010000009.1:0-31928 GCA_964443055.1 uncultured Rubellimicrobium sp. | reverse complement strand
GAGCACGTCGCCCGCGCCGGTCAGGGTATAAAGCGCAGCGCCATCGCTCACGATCAGCATCGCCTCGAGATTGCGCAGATACTTGTCGGTGCGCCAGTCCTTGGCCAGCTCGACACAGGCCCGCGCCAGTTGCCCTGGCGATTCCTCGAGCTTCTTCTCGAGCCGCTCCAGCAAAGTGAACGCATCCGCCGTCGATCCGGCGAAACCGGCGATCACGTCGTGACCGCCGGGCGAGAGACGACGCACCTTGCGCGCCGATCCCTTGATGATCGTCTGGCCGAAGCTCACCTGGCCGTCACCGGCGATCACCACGCGCCCGCCCTTGCGGACGCCGATGATCGTGGTCCCGTGCCAGCCGGGAAATGACGGTTCGGTCATGCGGATGTGCCTCAGATCGAGGATTTGATCCAGTTGTCCAGCGCGGCCTTCGGCGCTGCGCCAGCGCGGTTCGAGACCACTTCGCCGTCCTTGAAGATGAACAGGGCCGGGATTCCGCGCACGCCCATCTGGGCCGGAAGCGACGGATTCTCGTCCACGTTCACCTTGGCGATCTTGATCGTGTCGCCATATTCCACGGCCAGTTCCTCGAGTGCGGGGCCGATCATCCGGCAGGGGCCGCACCATTCGGCCCAGAAATCGACGACGACAGGAACGGGTGACTGGCGCACTTCGGTGTCAAAGGTCGCATCGGTCACGGCGACGGTGGCCATGGGATATCTCCTTCATTCAGTTGCTTCAGAAGCTATGAACCCGGCCTGTCATCGTCAAGGCGCGCAGGCCCGTCGCAGGGCAGCCATGATCAGCGCGGGAGGCAGCGTCGTCACCTCTCCGGTCGCGGTCCAGAGAATCTGCGCCTCGATCTGCCGGCCCGGCCAGATTTCGGCAAGAGCATGCGCATAGGCCCCCATCTGCCGCAGGATGCCTTCGGGCACGTCCTCGGGTCGTCCGGGCGTGATCCGGTTCGACTTGTAGTCGGTGAGTGTCACCCTTTCGGGCGTGATGTCGAGCCGGTCGATCTGCCCGCTCATCCGCCGCCCGTCCGGAAGGATGCCGGTCACGCCCGCCTCGGCCAGGCCACCCGGCGGCAGGGACTCGGCCATGGCGAGGCAGCGACCAATCATGTCCTCTCCTGCCCCGGCCAGCGTTGCATCCGGGTCGGCGGCGATGATGGCGCGGGCCAGTACAGGGCGTTCGTCTGCGGGTGCATCGGGCAGATTCTCGAGCAGGCGGTGAATCAGCCGTCCCCGAGCAAGCGCGGCCCCGGTTTCGTCCTCATCCGTGTCGCCCGGCAGGATCACCGCGCCGCCAAGGGCCGATGGCGCGATCGGAGCGGCAGATCTGTCGGGCGGGGCGACCGGGGCCGGATCAACCGGAACAGTCTCTGTCACGGCTGGCAGGCTCTGTTCTTCCTTGCCCGCCACCGTGGCCCAATCGCCGCTTTCGAGCCGCTGCCCCATGCCGCCCGGTTGTTCGACCTCGGCCGCACCCGCGCTGGTCAGCCCGGCCGCGACCATGGAATGCCAGCTTTCGGTGCTCTCGCCCGTGTCGCCGGCAGCCGCAACGATCAGCCAGCTTTCCGCGCGGGTCATGGCGACATAGAGAAGCCGCCGCCGTTCGTCTTCGTCCCGCTCCCGTGCCTCGTCCTGCAGGATGCGCTGGGCATCGGTCGCCTCGGCTTTTGGTGCAGCCCAGATTGCACCGCCCGCCATGGGCAGGATGCGTGCCCCGCCCCTCGGCTGACGTTTCGCGCAATCGGGCAGGATCACGATGGGTGCCTCGAGCCCCTTCGAGCCATGCACCGTCATCACCCGCACCGCATCGCCGCGTGAATCGAGCTGGCGCTTGAAATCGCTTTCGTCAGTCTGCATCCATTCGGTGAAGCCGGTCAGGCCGGGCACCTCGACCCTCTCATAGGCCAGGGCCTGCGAGAGCAGGGCGTCGATCCCGTCCTCGGCTTCGGGGCCCAGTCGGGCAAGCAGGCGGCGGCGGCCGTCATGGCGCACGAGCAAGCGATTGATCAGGTCATAAGGCCGCAGGAAATCCGCCTGGCGGCGCAGGTCGTCGAGGATCGCCAGCGTCCCGGCATGGTCGCCGTGGCGAAGTGCTTCCCACAATGTGCCCTTGCGGGAGGTGGCAAGAGCGTAGAGATCGGCCTCGCTCCAGCCGAACAGCGGCGAGCGCAGGGCGGCGGCAAGTGAAAGGTCGTCCTCGGCCAGAGCCAGAAACCGCAGAAGCGCGCCGATATCGCGCACGGCGAGTTCGGCACCCACCCGCAGCCGGTCGGCCCCGGCCACCGGCACCTTGCGCGCCTTCATCTCGCGGATGAGGGAATGGAACAGGTCCGATCGGCGCTGCACGAGGATGAGGATATCCCCGGCCCTGATCTGCCGCATGGCGCCATCTCCGTCGGGGATCAGCCCGCGCTCGGTCATCACCTTCACCTGATCAGCGATCCGTTCGGCAAGGATGCGGGCAGGATGGCGGCGGCCGATATGGTCGACGGGGGCGGTCCAGTCGGCGGGTTGGTCCTCGTCCTCCTCATTCGGTACCGGCGGCCAGAGATCCACCCGGCCGGGCATCCTGTCGTGATATGCGAAATGCTCCGCCTCCTCGCCCAGTCCCCGTCGGTTATCGCCCCCGAACACCGCATCCACCGCCTGCAGGATCGCGGGTGCAGAGCGGAACGACCAGGCAAGGGTTCCGTCGCGCAACTCCTGGCCGATCTTGCCGATTTCATCAGCGAAATGCCGGCGCATCCGGTCGAATTCGTCCGGGTCTGCGCCCTGGAAGGAATAGATCGACTGTTTACGGTCGCCGACGACAAAGATCGTCCGCTCCACCTCCCGCGCGCCATGCCCGGCGGCGAACTCCTGCGTCAGCCCCCGGATCACGGCCCATTGCCGGGGTGACGTATCCTGCGCCTCGTCGACAAGGATATGGTCGATGCCGCCGTCGAGCTTCCACAAGACCCAGCGGGCGACAGCAGGATCGCCGAGCAGGTGATTTGCGCGGGCAATGAGATCGTCGAAATCGACCAGCGCGCGGCGGGTCTTCTCGATGAACAGCCGGTCGAGGAATGCCCCGGCATAATCATGCAGGGCGCGGCTGCGGGCGAGGGTCAGCAGGGCGAGGCGGTTGCGGCGGCCGTCCTCGACCCGTTGCATGAGGTCGTCGAGACCGTCCATGAGATAGGCGGCGGCCTCCCGCGTGGCCCTGGTCGGAAATTTTCCGGTCTTGGCCCCGAAGGGCTCTTTCGCGCTCTCACCGTAAAGGAACAGCTTTTCGAGAATGGCAAGGTCGCTCACCGCCCCGGTGACCCCCGCCAGTGTCGCGGCAGCCTTTTGGTCGGTGACCGAGCCATTCTTCAGATGGGGAATCAGCGCATGTATCAGGGCCAGTTCACCGGAGCCGAGCAGATCGGCCACCAACCCCTTCATCTCAAGCGTTCCGGGCAGGTCGAGCGCCTCGCGCAGCGCGTTCTCGTCAAAATTGCCGGCAAACAGGTCGGCCTGTCCGGTGATCATCTGCAGCATCGGGTCGGGGTCATCGCCGCTGGCAAAGGCGAGGAAGGCATCCGTGAGGTCCGGTGCCTCCAGGGCCAGCCTCTCGGCGACCTGCCCGCGCAGCATCGCCCCGGCGCGGTCGTCCATCTCGGTGAAATCCGGGCTCACCCCGGCCTCGAGCGGGAAACGGCGCAGGAGGCTGGCGCAGAAGGCATGGATTGTCTGGATGCGCAGTCCGCCCGGAACCTCCATCGCCTGCGCGAACAGGCGGCGCGCGGTGGGGAGCGCGGCTTCGGCCACGTCCTCACCCAGGGCCTTCAACTCGGCGAGCAGCCGGTCATCCGGCAGCATCGCCCAGCCGCCCAGCCGCAGGAACAGCCGGTTCTGCATCTCGGCGGCGGCGGCCTTGGTATAGGTGAGGCAGAGGATGTTCTGCGGCTTCGTCCCGGCCAGCAGCAGTCGTGCGACCCGGTCGGTCAGAACCCGCGTCTTGCCGGAACCGGCATTGGCGGCCAGCCAGGTCGAGACGGCGGGGTCGGCGGCGCGCAGTTGTGCCGCGCTGGCGTCGTCGCGAGTCATGGCAGCACCTGCAGCGACGGCCTTGTCGCAAGATCCCATTCACCGAACCGCGAAAGATGGTCATAGGGGCCGAAGTCGCCTTCGCGCATCATTGCCATGCGGGCGGTGTAGCCCCGCACCGGGTCGGCCCATGCCCGCAGCAGTGTCGCCAGCCCGGCGCGCACTTCATCGGGCGGATGCTCGGCCAGCGGGGCGGGCACGACCCGCGGAGTTGCGCCGAGGCCGATGAAGGCGGCACCGGCGACGGTGACCGGCCCGAGTCCGGTGATCCCGCCCTGCTCGATCAGCGCGGCGGTCAGCAGGAGCTGTTTCGAGAACAACGCCTGCTGTTTTTCGGTGGGCGGCGTGCCGGTCTTGTAATCGTAGATGACGGCCGCACCCTCTGCGGTCAGGTCGATCCGGTCGGCCTTGACCGACAGCGTCACGCCGGTGTCGGCAATTTCCACCTCGCCGCGCTGCTCGAACAGGTGGGGCGTGGCCTTCGCCAGGCGCTCGCGCTCGCCCGCAGTGAACCAATCCGCGATTCGTGCTACCCGCGCGCGCCAGAGCCTGCGCATCAGCGGCCAGGGACATTCCTCCTCCAGCACCCGGCTGGCCATGTCGATCAGATTCTGTGCGGCATCGGGGCGGTCGGGGTCGAAACCCTCACGCAGGAGGCGCTCGAAAACACGATGCAGGATCGTCCCGCGCATCAGCGCATCGGGTGCGGGGCTGAGGGGGTCGAGCGGGCGCAGGCGCAGCACCCGTTCGGCGTAGACGGCGTAGGGGTCGCGCAGCAGGGTTTCGATTCCGGTTACGGACAGGCGCTTCGGCCTGTGTCCGGGCGGTGGTGCGGGCGAAGGGCGGGGCTCGGGGTCCATCGTCGTTTCTGGCACCGACAGGGATTCGGCCCCGGCGATCCAGCGTGCACCTTCGGCCTTCATCGCCGCCAGCGCCTTCGGGCCTCCCTGTTCCGGCAGGCCCGAAAGCAGGTTGGTCAGCCGGGCCAGCCAGCGCGAGGCAACTGTCTCTGCCTCATCCGAACGGACCGAACGGGTGAGCCAGACCTCGGGGGCGGCTGCGGCCTGCTGGAAGTCATGGGCCGACAGCCCCACCTGCCGCTCGGGCAGAAGCAGCCCTGCCTGCAGCCGCATTGCCCGATTGAGCCAGGGGTCGGCCGTGGGTGATGCCGGCCAGACGCCTTCGTTCAGCCCGGCGAGAATGACGAGTTCGGCGGTACATTCACGTGCCTCGCGCGGGCCGAGTATCCGCACGAGCGGATGGCCCGTGTCACGTTCGCGCACCTGGCCAGCCGCGATGACGTCGGAGAAAAGCACGGCATAATCACGGGCTTCCATCATGCCGCCTGCATCTGCCTGTGTGGCCAGGTCGGTCACGCAGTCGCGCGCCGCGCGTCCGGCAGATTCGTCCCACAATGTGCCGCGCCGCGCCGCCGACCCGGCCGTGATCCGTTCGGCAAGGGCGATATGCCGGGCGACATGATCGGCAAGCGGCCGTTCGTCCAAAGCGGGCAGGTCATCAAGGATACCGGCCAGCCATTCATGCCACGGGGTCGAACCGAGCATGCGCAAGGCCGCGCCGTCGGGGAAGGCAGGGCCGTGGCGGCGCAGGTGCAGTTCGAGCATATGGCTCGCCAGCAGATGGTCACCGCGTCCTGCACCCATATGCGTCAGGGGATGTTTCAGCAGCGCCATCAACGCCGCCCCGGTCACCGGTGCAGCGGCAAGGTCGGCCACCAGCCGCAAAAGCCGTCCCGGAGGGCTGAGGGCAAGCGGCATGCCCGCGCTGTCGTCGGGCGTGATCTCCCAGCGGTCGAGCGCTGCCGTCACCTGCCGTGTCAGCATCCGGTCGGGCGAGATGAGCACGGCCTCGCGGCCCTCGCTGACCGCGTGCCGCAAGCGCAGGGCGATGGCTTCGGCCTCGATCCGGGGGGAGGGGGCTTCAAGCAGGGTCACGCCCGCCGTTGCCTGCGCCAGCGGGCCGAGTGACGGCCCTTCGGCGATCCAGCGGTCGGTCACCGGCGCGGGCCGCAGGGCCAGCGAGACGAGCGCATTGCGCGCGGGCCGCGCGGGTGCGGTGTCGGTCCAGGCGGGAATGGCGGCCGGGTCGATCCCGAGCATGTCGGCAAAGCGGCGGAAGCGGAACTGTGGATGATCCTCGCCCGTGGCCGGGTCCGACAGGTCGTCCCACGGCGTTGTCGCCTCGAACCCCGGCAGGATCACCGCGCCCTGCGGCAGCGCGGCCACGGCGGCCATGAACAGCGCCGTGGTTCCGCGCGAGCCGGTCGAGCCCGCGACGATGACGGGATGTTCGGGCGGGGTCTCCTGCCATCTTTCGGCCAGGGTCAGCACGGCGCGCCGCCGTAGTCCCTCGGGATCGGCCCCGCTGCTGGCGGCATAATCCCGTGCGATGGCCACGAAGCGCAAGGCCCGCTCCCAATGGCCCGAAAGGTCAGAGACATCGAGTGCGGCGATCTCGTCGCCCCTCACCCCCTCGCCCTGCATCTCGTCCAGGAGTGCAGCAAGAGAATCGGCCAGCGCGAAGGCATTCTCGCGCGGGGCAAGCTCCGGTTCGCGCGCGATGAGGGCGCTGACGAGGCGCGCGAGATCAAGCCTGCGGCGCAACGGCGGTACAGGCGCGGGCAGGCCGGGCAGGGTGATCGTGCTGAGCAGGCGCAGCCGGGGGATGAGCCGTGCGGGGCCGGTCTCGAACCCCGCGCGGAGGAGCCGGGCCATGCGGGGGGAGTTGGCCCAGATTTCCACTCGTGCCCAGTCCTCGGGGGCGGCATCCTGCATTCTCGCCTCGAGGCCGCGCACGGTTTCGCCCGCGAAATCGACCCCGGGCGGAAGGTGAAAGACATTGGCCATCAGCTTTCCCCCAGCAGCGCTTCGGCGAGTGCGATATTCTCGGGCCGCCCGACATCGCACCAGCCACCATCGTGAATCACGCCGAAGGCGGTGCCGCGCGCGATCATGTCGTTCCAGACGCGGTTGAGCGAGAAGATATCCTCGTCCACCATCGCCACCGGCCCCGTGCCGATGATCTGCGCGCCGCTGTAGATGAGGGGGCCACCCCGGATGATGCGGCCGTCAGACGCAAGGCCGAAATCACCCGCACCGGAATGGCCGGTCGCGGCATCGGGGGGGATGAGGAGGAGGAGCGCCTGCATCCGTGCGGGCTCCCAGCCCCGTGCCAAAGTTCGGAGGGGGTTGCCGGTCCAGACCGCGTCGCTGTTGAAGGTAAGGACCGGATCGGCCTGCAGGAGCGGCAGCGCCGCCTTCAGCCCACCGCCGGTGTCGAGCAACCGCGCGGTTTCGTCGGAAAAGAGCAGATCGCGCCCGGCGAGATGCGCGCGCAGCATGTCGGCGCGATAATGCAGGTTCACGCAGAGCCGCAGGTCGAGGTTGCGGGTCAGGCCGAGCGCATGGTCGATCAGCGCCCGACCTGCCACGGGAATGAGCGGCTTGGGCCTGTCACGCGTCAGCGCGCCCATTCGCGTGCCGAGCCCGGCGGCGAAGATCATGGCGGCTTGCGGGGTCATGCGGCTTGGGCCAGTGCCGGGGTGAGCGCTGCCGCAAGCGGAGCAAGCGCCGGATGGCGCAGGTCGTCCCGGATCATGGCGACGGTGCGGGGGATGAGAGACAGGTAACGGGTCTTGCCCCCCTGCCGTGCGAGGCGGGTGAAGATGCCGAGGATGCGCAGGTTGCGCTGCACGGCGAGAATGGCGGTGGCCGTGCCCACCTGCTCAAGCGGCTTGCCGAGGCCCGAGGCGAAACGCGCGATCATTGCCGCACGCAGCCCGCCCCCTACATCGCGGCGCGCGTCGCGCAAGAGCGAGGCGAGGTCGTATTCCGGCGGGGTCACCATGGCGTCCTGAAAGTCGATGAGGCCGATCCGGTCGAGCCCCTCGAGATGTGGCCGCCAGATCAGGTTTTCGGCGTGATAATCCCTGAGCGCAAGCGCGGTGGCGGCAGGGGCATGTGCGGTGAGGGCGTCCTGCAAGTGCCGCTCGATCTGCTCCCGCCGTCCCCGGGGTTGCGGGGGCAGGAAATGGTCGAACAGGGGTGCGATCATCGCCACGCCGGATGCGGGGGTCAGGGTGGCAAGGCCCTCGGGCGGTGTCACCTGCTGCAGATGGATCAACACGTCGGTGGCGGCGGCGTAGATGGCGTGCTCGTCCCCGGGACTGCGGGCAAGCCAGGCGGTGACATGGTCGGGGCCGAGATCGCCGACCAGCGCGAGACCTGCCCGGATGTCGGCATGGATGATTCCGGGTGCGGACAGGCCCGCCTCGCGCAGGTGCCGGGCGATGTCCAGGAACGGGGCCAGATCTTCGCCATTGGCCGGATCGGCGTCCATGAGGATTGCCGTCTCGGCCCCCGGGCCGGTCAGGCGGAAGAAACGCCGGGCCGAGGCGTCGCCCGCCATGGGTTCGGTGGCCCAGCCGCGACAGGGCGAGGTGGTGAGAAAGGCGTTGATCCTGTCCTCTCGTGTCTCAGACAAGCCCGGCCTCCAGCCTTTCGCGCCAGGCTGCGCCGCCGGTGATCGTGACCGCATGCCCCTCCTCACCGGCGGTGAAGGCGAGCGAGAGCGCATCCGCCGGGGCGAGCGCCCCGAGGCGTTCGGGCCATTCGATCAGGCAGATCGCGCCCTGCATGGCGTCGTCGAGGCCAAGCTCCTGGGCTTCGTCAGCGGAGCCGAGCCGGTAGAGATCGGCATGCCAGATCTCGCCCTGTGCGGTGACATAGGTCTGGACGAGGGTGAAGGTCGGCGAGGGCACCTCCTCGTGTGGATTGCCCGCAGCTTCGCGGATCAGGGCGCGGGCGAAGGCGGTCTTGCCCGCGCCGATCGGGCCCGAGAGCAGCAGGGTATCGCCGGGGCCGAGGAGCGGTGCCAGCCGGGCGGCAAGTGCCACAGTCGCGCCTTCGTCGGGAAGGGCGAGGTCGGTCGAGAAAGCGGGGGCGGATGAAGATCCTGTCATGCCGCCGAGACATTAGGATGTCTGCGACATGCCGCAAGCCCCGTCGCCCGCATCACGGGAGCCCGAAGGCATTTCACGCCCGTCATTGCGCGCCGGAGGAGAAATGATCCATTCCGTCCCGAGCCCGGACCCGGGATCAGGTCCGGCCAACGACCAGGCGCATCTCGCGCGCTGTGTCCGTTGCCTGCGCTGCATCGGTGAATTCCGCGGCCAGCCGCCCTCGGCCGAGCGGCAGCAGCCGCATCTGCAGGTGGCGGCCATCCTCGCGGACGAGGCGGGCCTCCGTCGTGCCGGTCTCCTCGCCTGTCGGGCCGGACGCGCCGATCCTGTCCCAGACCGTCGCTTCCGGGTCCGCCTGACGCCAGAGGGCGATTTCCTGCACAAGCGGCCGGTCGGGCAGCCCGTCCCGAACCCCCCAGAGTTCGCCATAGGCCCGGTTGCACAGGAGCATCCCGCCACTCCCTGAAAAGATGGCAATAGCCTGCGGGAGGTGGTCGATCATCTCCAGGAGCGCGTCCTGTCCGAGGCGCAGATGCCGCGAGAGCGAGATTTCGTCGGTTGCATCCTCGATGAAGAAGGCGAGCGCGCCATCGGGATGCGGCCGCCCGGTAACCCGGAAGACGCGCCCGTCCGGCAGCGACCAGTTCTCGCAATAGCTGCCCTGTTCGGCGCGGGTTTGAAGGTTGGCGATCCGGTTGCGCCAGAGGGTCCAGTCGCGGGGCTCGGGCAGGATCCCCGCGTCGCGCATCCGGTCGAGCATGGTGCGCACATGCGGACGACGGGCGAGGAATTCGGGTGGCAGGCCGGTGAGATCGGAAAAGGCGGGGTTGAACAGAACCAGCCGCCTGCGGCGGTCGAAGACGACGAGCCCGGTGCGCAGATCGGCAAAGGTGCGGGCGAGGGTCTGGACGAATTCCTTGCGCGTGGCCTCGGCCGCGACGATGCGGCTGGCGTTCACGGCGAAACCCAGGGTTTCAGCGCCGCGCGTGATGCGCGTGACATCGAACCAGAGGGCATCCTCCTCGCCCGGCAGGGCAAGCGGCAGGGACGCACCTGGTTCCGAATGTGCGGGAAAGAGCGGCCGCAGCGGCCACGCGGGGACATCGGCGGAGTCGGGCGGCATCGCCCGGTCGGCGAGGTCGAGATAGATGCGGTTGGCCCAGATGACGCGGTTTTCCGCATCTTCGCGCCAGATGGGGCAGGGCGTATCCTCGGCGATGGCGCGCAGGATACGCAACTCCCCCTCGAGCGAGGCGATGCGCTGGGCGGTGCCTGCCTCGGCTGTGCCGGTGAGCGTGAGGCGCGAATAATCCGCCCATCGTTCGACGATCAGATGGATGCCTCCGGCCTGGACCGAGCGGGTGAGTCCGGCGCTGCCGGGCAGGTCGAGTGCCGATCCGAGATCTGCGAACCGATCGCGCAGCACGGTGACGGCCGCCGCCAGCCCCTGACGCGCGGCATCATGCAGGACCGGGTCGACTGCGGCAATTCCTGCCGAATCGACCAGATCGTCGCCGTCGAACAGAAGCACAGCGTGCGGCAGCGGCCTGTCGGCCTGTCGGTCTCGGAGGTGCCCGCGCAGGAGCAGGGCGAGGGCGAGGCCAAGCAGCAGCAGGGCGACGAACGAAAGCGGCGAGACAGGCATCAGGGTACCCGAATGGAGGAACAGGCAGATGCTGCCATGATGCCCGCAGATGCTTAATTCAGGGTTAACCTTGTTGCCGGCTCACGAAACATGGGGCCGATTTTCGCCCAGCGCCCCGCCCCGCTCCACGACGATGCGGGATGCGGGCCAGCGAATGACGACAATGGCGCCCTTGCCATTCGCGAAATCGAGCCGTGCGCCCGTGCGCTCCAGCAGGGTCTTGGCAATGAACAGCCCGAGCCCCATCCCGTCATAGGCGGGGCGCATCTTCCGTTCATCCCACGGGCGGCGATGCGGGAACGGGTCGCCGATCCGTGACAGGACATGCGAGGGAAAGCCGGGGCCGTCGTCCTCGATGCGGATCGAGATCTCCTGCCGGTCCCAGGCCAGTTCGATCTCGACGCGTTTCGCGGCGAAGTCGACCGCGTTCTGGATCATGTTGCGCAATCCGTGGATGATTTCCGGCTTGCGGCGGATGACGGGCTGAGGGCCGGTTGTCCCTGCCCTGATCACGACCTCGCAGCCGCGCGTTGCATGCGGCTCGGCGGCCTCGGCCACCACGGCCTCGAGCGGTGCGCTCTTTACCTGCAGGTCGTCCTTGCCGGCGCGACCCATGGAATGCAGGATATCACGGCAGCGGTCGGCCTGGCCACGAATCAGTTCGGCATCCTCGCGCAGCTCCGGCTGGTCCGAGAGAAGATCGACCAGTTCCGAAGACACGAGCTTGATCGTGGCGAGCGGTGTGCCGAGTTCATGCGCTGCCGCCGCCACCACGCCGCCCAGGGCCGTGAGCTGCTGTTCGCGTGCGAGTGCAAGCTGCGTCGCCGCAAGCGCAGAGCGCATGTCGTGGATCTCGGTCATCACCTGCCTTGCGTAGATGGCCAGAAACAACACCCCGATTGTCAGCGCGAGCCAGAACCCGATATGAAACAGCCCCGGCAAGGCGAGAATCTCGCCGGACGAGGTGTGGATCGGCAGATTCCACTGGCTGATGACCGCGATGACGACAAGCGCAAGAGCCACGACAACACCGGAATTGCGCAGGGGCAGGGCGCTGGCGGCGATGGTCACGGGCGCAAGAATCAGAAGGGCGAAGGGATTGTCCAGCCCGCCGGTGACGGCGAGAAGCGCGCCCAGTTGCACGACATCGAAGCCGAGCATGAGCGTGGTGCCGCGATTGCTCAGACGCCGTGTTGCCGGATAGAGGAAGGTGAGCGCGATATTCGTGATGATCGCTGCGGCAATCGCCAGGGAGGCAAACCCGTATTCGAGACTGACCCCCAGGGCCCGCACGGCGACCAGGACGGCGGCAGTCTGTCCGAGCGCCGCCGTCCAGCGCACGACGACGACGGTGCGCAGGCGCAGCCAGCTCTCCGGTTGCAGATCGGACAGGGTGCCCTCGCGGGAGGGGGGAGCACTCTCCACTTCGTGACATCCACCTTTGCAGCTTGCTCCGGTGTTGATAAGAGCCGTCTGCGGATGGGGCAACAGCAGGAACGCGGCGATGGAGCGGAGCGGGATCTGGGCGATAGTCGGCGGGGTCGTCATCGGCCTTGGCGCGATCGCGGCGGTTACGACCTTCACCCTCGGGCAGCGGGCGACCGAGATCGATTGTGGCGGCACGGCCATAGGGGGGAGCATCGGCGGCCCGTTCACGCTGGTGGACGACACCGGCGCGACCGTGACGGATGAAGATGTCATCACCGCGCCGACGGTCATCTATTTCGGCTATACATTCTGTCCCGACATCTGCCCGATGGATACCCAGCGCAATGCCTTCGCGATCGAGGAACTCGAGGACCGCGGCATCATCGCAAATGCGCTCTTCATCAGCATCGACCCCGCACGCGATACGCCTGAAGTCGTGGGCGCTTTCGGCCACGGTTTCCACGAGCGGATGCAGGGCCTCACCGGAAGCGAGGACCAGGTCTCGGCGGCGGCGCAGGCCTATCGCGTGTTCTATTCAAAGGACGATTCGGGCGACAGCGACTTCTATCTGATGAATCACTCGACCTTCTCGTATTTCGTGACGCCGGAGAGCGGGTTCGTGGATGTCTTCTCGCGCGAGACGACCCCCGAGGACATGGCCGACCGCGTCGCCTGCTACGTCGAGGCCGGAGCGTGAATTGACCACAGGCCGCGCGCGCCCTAGGTTGCGCGCCGCATGTGAGGGGATGAATCATGGACGGCGACAAGCTGCAACCAAGCGAGGATCGCAGCCTGCTTCTTGTCGATGACGACGAGGCGTTTCTCAAGCGCCTTGCCCGCGCCATGGAGCGGCGCGGCTTCGAGGTGACGATGGCGTCCTCGGTGGCCGAAGGAAAGGCAGCTGCAACGGCCTCGCCGCCCGCCTATGCGGTCGTCGATCTCAGGCTCGAGGATGGCACCGGCCTCGATGTGGTCGAGGCCCTCCGCGATCGGCGGCCGGACAGTCGCATCGTCGTGCTCACAGGCTATGGGGCCATCGCCACGGCGGTGGCTGCGGTGAAGATGGGCGCGGTCGACTATCTGGCGAAACCGGCGGATGCGGATGACGTGACCAATGCGCTTCTTGCGCGTGAATCGACGCTGCCGCCCCCATCGGAAAACCCGATGAGCGCCGACCGCGTGCGCTGGGAGCATATCCAGCGCGTTTACGAATTGTGCGACCGCAACGTGAGCGAGACGGCCCGACGCCTGTCGATGCACCGGCGGACGCTGCAGCGGATCCTTGCCAAGCGCAGCCCGCGCTGAGCGCCTCCTCAGGTGATTCCCCGCTTCCGGTGACCCGGGCCGTACCCATGCCGGCGGCCGGCAAGTGCCTGAATCAAAATGATCGGGGGCGTACGGGCACCTGGCTGAAACAGAAATCTTGACCAGCACCCCTGAAACCGCACATCATCACACATGCAACCGGGGCGGTCCCGGCCGTGCGAGGGGCGAAAGCCCGACAATGACGAGCTGGCGGGGAAAACCACCGGCCACAACAGGAAGAGGTTCTGGAATGCGTAAATCCCTGCTCATGGGGGCGATCGGCGTGGCCGGTCTGCTTGTCGCCGCCGCCGCTTCGGCAGACACGTTGGAGGACGTGCAGGCGCGCGGCGTCCTGAAATGCGGCGTGAACACCGGTCTGGCGGGCTTTGCCTTCCCTGATGCGGACGGTCGCTGGGAAGGGTTCGACGTTGCCGTGTGCCGCGCGGTGGCGGCTGCGGTCCTCGATGATCCCGACGCCGTGGAATTCGTTCCGACCACAACGGCCACACGCTTCACGACGCTCGCTTCGGGCGAAGTCGACCTGCTGTCGCGCAACTCGACCTGGACCTATACGCGGGATGCCGATCTTGGCCTCGACTTCACGACGGTCAACTATTTCGATGGTCAGGGCTTCATCGTTCCGGTCGAACTGGGCGTGACCTCGGCTCATGAACTCGACGGTGCCACCGTCTGTATCCAGACCGGCACCACGACCGAACTCAACCTCAGCGATTTCTTCCGCACCAACGGCATGAGCTACAACCCGCTGCCGGTCGAGAACAACATCGAGGGCCGCCAGCAGTATCTTGCCGGTGCCTGCGACACCTACACGACGGATGCGTCGGGGCTTGCCGCGACACGGGCGACCTTCGAGAATCCCTCCGAGCATATCGTCCTGCCCGAAATCATCTCGAAAGAGCCGCTCGGCCCGGTGGTCCGTCAGGGTGACGACACCTGGGGCGACATCGTGCGCTGGACGCTTTTTGCCCTGATGAATGCCGAAGAAATGGGAATCACCCAGGCGAATGTCGTCGAGATTGCCTCCACACCGAACGAAAACCCGGAAATCAACCGGATGCTCGGGATCGACGGCGACTTTGGTGCGATGCTCGGCCTGCCCAATGACTGGGTCGTGAAGGTCATTTCGGCCGTCGGAAACTATGGCGAGATCTTCGACCGCTACATCGGTGCCGACACCGAGATCGGTATCGAGCGCGGCCTGAACGCGCTGTGGACCGAAGGCGGCCTCATCTACCCGATGCCGTTCCGCTGAGTTCTGCAGGGGGCGGCTTCGGGCCGCCCCCGCCTGCAGCGAACGGAACCTGACGGTTTGGGCGCGCGCGGGGTCGCCCGGTGACCCTGCAGCCGCGGTGCCGTCATCCAGGGAGGCATGAATGACCGTCACGACCGAACCGCCGAAGGCGGGGTTTCGGCTCAGCCTGCTCCTCTACGATACACGCTACCGATCAATCACCATCCAGGTCATCGCGCTCGCGCTCTGCGCGGCGACACTCTACTGGCTCGGCTGGAACACGACGCAGAATCTGGCGGCGCTGGGCAAGGAGATCGACTTCTCGTTTCTCTGGGGCCGCGCAGGCTATGACATCAACCAGACGCTGATCCCCTACAGTTCCGAGAGCACACACGGCCGCGCCGCCATCGTCGGCGTGTTGAACACGTTGCTCGTCTCGGTACTCGCCATCATCCTGGCCACGATCATCGGTGTCCTGGTCGGTGTGCTGCGCCTGTCGAACAACTGGCTCGTGGCGCGGTTGATGACGGTCTATGTCGAGGTCTTCCGCAACATCCCCCTTCTCCTGTGGATTCTGCTCATCGGTGCTATCGTGATCGGCGCTGCCCCGGAGCCGCGTGCCTTCCGTGAGGGGGATGCGGCCATGATCTTCGGAAATACGGTCGCCATCTCGAACCGCGGGATCTTCATTCCCGCACCGATTGCCGGGCCGGGTGCCGGATGGCTCGTCATTGTGATCGTGCTCTCGGTCATTGCTGCGATCCTCTGGCGCTGGCGCGCGCGCCGCATTCTCTTTTCCACCGGGCGCATGGCGCCCGTGCTGTTGCCAGTCCTTGCCATCCTGATCGTGCCTGCTGTCCTCGTCTGGGCGGGCTTCACGCAGATCACGGGCCAGCCGGTCACCTTCGACGTTCCGGCGATTTCCGAATCCGGCATCGCGCGTTTTGTCGGCGGGCTGCAATTGCGCGGTTCACTGCTCGCGCTCTGGCTGGCGCTGGCCTTCTATTCGGCAGCGCATATCGCCGAGAATGTGCGGGGCGGAATCCTTGCCATCTCGCGCGGGCAGACCGAGGCCGCCTATGCGTTGGGATTGCGCCCGGGCCGGACCATGAGCCTCGTGATCCTGCCGCAGGCGCTGCGGGTGATCATCCCGCCTCTCATTTCGCAGTATCTGAACATCATCAAGAACTCGTCTCTGGGCCTCGCCGTGAGTTACATGGACCTGCGGTCCACGCTCGGCGGGATCACGATCAACCAGACCGGGCGTGAGCTGGAGGGAATGCTGCTGCTGGGGCTGTTCTATCTGGTCATCAGTCTGATCATCTCGGGGGTCATGAACATCTACAACAGCCGTGTCCGGCTGAAGGAGCGCTGAGATGGCCGAGACCTCCTCCGCATTCGTCCGCACCCGGATGCTCCCGCCAAGCCCACCGCCGGAGCGGGCGGGCGGTCCGCTGCTCTGGATCCGCGAGAACCTGTTTTCCTCATGGCTGAATACGGTGCTGACCCTGATCGCGCTCTATGTGACCTGGAGCGTGCTCTCGACCGTCATTCCCTGGGCGGTAAACGGGATCTGGGACGCCACCTCGCTGACGACCTGCCGGGAGATGCGCGATGCGCTCTACGGCCCTGACGCCTCGGTCGCCTGCTGGGCGGTGATCGGTGAGCGCTGGCAGCAGCTCCTGTTCGGCTTCTATCCGCGTGCGCTCTACTGGCGGCCGATCCTTGCCTTCGTCATCTTCGCCGTTGCGGTGGTGCCGGTTCTGGTGCCCGCCGCACCCCGCAGCCTGATGTGGATCGGGGCCGTTGCGCCCTTCCTGATCTACTGGCTGCTCTGGGGCGGCTCGATCTGGACGCCGCTCATGGTCATGGCCGGGGTGGCGGCCGTTGTCCTGGCCTTTTCCCTGACGACCAGGACGCGCGGCCCGCTGGTCGGCGGCGCTGTCGCGCTTGTGGTCTTCGTGCTCCTGTTCTTGCCGGCCCCCCAGTTCGTCACGTCGCTGTTCGGCGTGGAGGGTGCGGGAGGCCGGATCAACGGCCTGTTCCCTCTGACCGGCGCGATTGCCTCGGGGCTCGACCGGATCGTGCCGGCTTCGATCCGCCCGGTGATCACGCGAGAATTCGGCGGATTCCAGTTGTCGTTCATCATCGGTGTGGCGGGCATCGTCCTGTCGCTGCCGCTGGGGATCCTGCTGGCGCTGGGGCGGCAGTCGCATCTGTTGGTGGTACGCGCCATCTCGGTCAGCTTCATCGAGATCATCCGTGGTGTTCCGCTCATCGTCTGGCTGTTCACGGCGTCGCTGCTGCTCAACTATTTCTTGCCGCCGGGGACGAATTTCGACCTGATGCTGCGTGTCATCATCATGGTGACGATCTTCGCCGGGGCCTATCTGGCAGAGGTGATCCGGGGCGGGCTCGCGGCGCTGCCGAAGGGCCAGTACGAAGCGGCAGATGCGCTGGGGCTGGATTACTGGAAATCCATGCGGCTGATCATCCTGCCGCAGGCGCTGAAGATTTCGATCCCCGGGATCGTCAACACCTTCATCGCCATGTTCAAGGACACGACGCTGGTGATGTTCATCGGCCTGCTCGATCCGCTCGGCCTGTCGAACTCGATCCGGGCCGACCAGTCCTGGAACGGGATCTACTGGGAACTCTTCATCTATATCGGGGCGCTGTTCTTCGTCGTCTGTTTCGGCATGTCCCGCTATTCCATGTATCTCGAGCGCCGGCTCGCCCGTGACCGCCGGTAGGGAGGCTCCATGACCGAGACCGCAACAGCCGCCGCATCGCATCCTCAGATCAGCGACGAGATCGCCATCGAGATCATCGGCATGAACAAGTGGTATGGTGCGTTCCACGTCCTGCGCGACATCAACCTGACCGTGCGGCGGGGCGAGCGGATCGTCATCTGCGGGCCGTCAGGGTCCGGTAAATCGACACTGATCCGCTGCATCAACCGGCTGGAAGAGCACCAGTCGGGGCAGATCATCGTCGACGGGACCGAGCTTTCGTCAGATATCAAGAACATCGACCGTATCCGGTCCGAGGTCGGGATGGTGTTCCAGCATTTCAACCTGTTCCCGCATCTCACCATCCTTGAAAACTGTACCCTCGCTCCGATCTGGGTGCGCGGCGTGCCCCGGCGCGAGGCCGAGGAAACAGCGATGCAGCTTCTCGAAAAGGTGCGCATCCCCGAACAGGCGCAGAAATACCCCGGGCAGCTTTCCGGCGGCCAGCAGCAGCGCGTCGCCATCGCCCGCGCCCTGTGCATGCAGCCGCGCATCATGCTCTTCGACGAACCGACCAGCGCCCTTGACCCCGAGATGATCAAGGAAGTGCTCGACACGATGATCGAGCTGGCCGAGGAAGGGATGACCATGCTCTGCGTCACCCACGAGATGGGTTTCGCCCAGGCCGTGGCGCACCGGGTGATCTTCATGGACCAGGGCCAGATTGTCGAGGAGAACGAGCCGCTCGAATTCTTCAACAACCCGCAGTCGGAGCGGACGAAGCTGTTCCTGAGCCAGATTCTGGATCGGTAGGACACGTCGTCATTGCGAGCCGGAGGCGAGGCCGACGAAGCAAACCAGAGGGGCTGACCACCGCCCGGCGCCTCCGGGTTGCTTCGCTCGCAATGACGGGGAGTGGGGGCACACCCTCAGTTTCCCGCACTCTCCATCTTACGGTTGGCCAGGACGGATTCGAGCCAGCCGAGTTCCATCTCGGGCACCGAGGACAGCAACAGGTCGGTGTAGTCGTCGAAGGGCGGCGACAGGACATCGGCCTTGCGCCCGTAGCGCACCACTTCGCCTTTCAGCATGACGGCGATGGAATCGGCGATGGCGCGCACGGTGGCAAGGTCATGGGTGATGAAGAGATAACCCATGTTCTCTTCTTTCTGCAGTCGCAGGAGCAGCTTGAGAATCCCGTCCGTTACCAGCGGGTCGAGGGCCGAGGTCACTTCGTCGCAGATGATGATGCGCGGCTTGGCGGCCAGGGCGCGGGCGATGCAGACGCGTTGCTTCTGCCCGCCCGACAGTTCGGCCGGGTAGCGGTCGGCGAAGCCCTTGCCCATCTCGATCTGGTCAAGCAGTTCCTGCACGCGCTTGTTGCGTTCGCCCCCCTTGAGCCCGAAATAGAATTCCAGCGGACGACCGATGATCGTGCCCACGGTCTGGCGCGGGTTCATGGCGGTGTCGGCCATCTGGTAGATCATCTGGATCTCGCGCTGGTCGTCGCGGGTGCGGCCGGAAAGCGCATTGGACAATTCACGTCCGTCGAAGGTGATCTTCCCGCGCGATGGCGGAAGAAGCCCGGTGATCGCGCGCGCGAGGGTCGATTTCCCCGAACCGGATTCGCCGACGATAGCCAGGGTCTGGCCCGGGGCGAGATCGACGGTGATGTTCTTGAGCACGTCGAAATTCGTGCCGGAATAGCGCGCGGTGACGTTTTCCACCTTCAGGATCGGCGCGGCTTCGGGCAGGCCCTCGCGCATCTCGCCCCGGACCGAGACGAGCGCGCGTGTGTAATCCTCGCGCGGGGCCTTGATGATCTGCTCGGTCGTGCCGCGCTCGACCATGCGCCCGTCACGCAGGACCATGATCTCGTCCGAGACCTGGGCCACGACGGCCAGGTCATGGGTAATGTAGAGCGCGGCGACCTGGGTGTCGCGGATCGCTTCCTTGATCGCGGCCAGAACGTCGATCTGGGTGGTGACGTCCAGTGCGGTTGTCGGCTCGTCGAAGATGACCAGATCGGGTTTGGAGCAGAGGGCCATCGCCGTCATCGCCCGCTGCAACTGCCCGCCCGAAACCTGGTGCGGAAAGCGCTTGCCGAATGTCTCGGGCTCGGGAAGGCCGAGCTTCCGGAAGAGTTCGATGGCCCAGGCCTCGGCCTCCTTCTGGTCCATGAGCCCGCGCAGGACCGTGACTTCGACCACCTGCTCCATGAGCCTGCGCGCCGGGTTGAACGAGGCGGCGGCAGACTGCGAGACATAGGTCACTTCCTTGCCACGCAGCTTGCGCAATTCGCGCGGTGGCGCGGTCCGGATTTCCCGTCCGTTGAGCCGGATCGAGCCGCCGGTCAGCCGCACGCCGCCGCGCCCGTAGGCCATGGCCGAAAGGCCGATGGTCGATTTCCCCGCTCCGGACTCACCGATCAGCCCCAGCACCTTGCCGCGCTCGAGCGAGAGATCGACCCCGTGGACGAGCGTCACGTTGATCGGCGGCTCGCCCGGCGGGTAGCTGGTGGCCTCGATGACCAGCCCCTCGATTTCGAGGAGCATATCACCGTCATTGGGTGCCGGGTCAGCCACTGCGCCCTCCCTTCAGGCTTGAGGTGCGGGCGAGGATCCAGTCCGCGACGAGGTTCACCGAGATGGCGAGAAGCGCGATGGCTGCCGCGGGAACAAGTGCGGCGGTTCTGCCATAGACAAGGAAGTCCTTGGAATCGCGCACCATCCCGCCCCAATCCGCCTGTGGCGGCTGGACCCCGACACCAAGGAAGGACAATGTCGAGACGAAGAGCACCGCGAAGATGAAGCGCAGCCCGAACTCGGCCACCAGCGGCGACAGCGCGTTGGGCAGGATCTCGCGGAAGATGATCCAGCTCTGCTTTTCGCCGCGCAGCTTGGCCGCCTCGACATAGTCCATGACGACGATATCCATCGCCACGGCGCGCGACAGGCGGAAGACCCGGGTGGAATCGAGCACGCCCATGACCACGATCAGGACCGTGAGATTCAGCGGCAGCACCGACAGCAGCACCAGCGCCACGATCAGGGCCGGGATCGACATCATCAGATCGACCAGCCGAGACAGCCCCTGGTCGATCCAGCCGCCGCGCACCGCCGCCATGAAGCCGAAGAACGACCCCAGCGTGAAGGCAAGCACCGACGCGGCCAGCGCCACGAAGATCGTGATGCGGCCGCCATAGATGAGGCGCGAGAGGATGTCGCGACCCATCCGGTCGGTGCCGAACCAGTGCTTTGCCGATGGTGATTCCCATGCGTCGCCGATGGGCAGTTCCATCGGATAGGGTGCCAGCATCGGTGCGAAGATGGCGGCCAGCGCAAAGGCGCTGGTAAGGATGATGCCGATGAGGGCGGAAAGCGGAATGCGCATCATGCCCTCCTATTTGGGATGCCGCAGACGCGGATTGGCGAGAATCGCCACCAGGTCGGCAATGATGTTGAGGCTGATATAGGCCGTCGCGAAGATCATCCCCACGGCCTGCACGACCGGCAGGTCGCGCTTGGTCACATGGTCGATGAGATACTGCCCGAGAGCGTTGTAGCTGAACACGACCTCGACCACGACGACACCGACCACGAGATAGGCGAGGTTCAGGACAATCACCTGCACGATCGGTGCGATTGCGTTGGGGAAAGCGTGGCGCCAGATAATCCGCATCGGCGTCAGGCCCTTGAGTTCGGCGGTCTCGATATAGGCGGATTCCATGACGTTCAGGATCGCCGCCCGCGTCATGCGCATCATGTGCGCGAGCACGACAAGGACAAGAACGATCACGGGCAGCGCCACAGCCTGCAGCTTGGCCCAGAGACTCATGCCCGGCAGCACCATCGCTACCGGCTGGAAGACGGGGAAAAGCTGGGTGAGAAGATAGATGATGAAGTAACCGGCGACAAATTCCGGCAGGCTGACCGTCGTCAGCGTTGCGGCGGAAATCACCTTGTCGGGCCAGCGGCCGGCATAGCGCGCCGCGATGATGCCGAGAATCAGGGCAAGTGGCACTGCGATGGCGGCGGCGGCGGCGGCGAGGAAGATCGTGTTGCCCAGGCGCCTGGCGATGGCAGGACCGATCGGGCGCTGATTGGTCAGCGATGTTCCGAGATCGCCGTTCAACAGGCCCCAGAGCCAGTTGAAATAACGTGTCAGTGCCGGTTGGTTCAGTCCCAGCGCCTCACGCAGGTTGGCGAGCGCGACTTCGGTCGCTGATTGCCCGAGGATGGCCTGCGCCGTATCGCCGGGAAGTGCCTCGATTCCGAGGAAGATCACCACCGATACGGCGAGAAGCAGAAGCAGGCCCAGCGCAATGCGCTGGACCAGCAGTTTCAGGATATGGGGCACTGGCCGTCCTCGACCTCAGCCCAGCCAGCAGCGAACCGGAGCGCGATAGTTCATCAGCTCCGAGTTGCGGTCCTCATACCAGCCCTGGACCTCGTCGCGGATGCCGTCCACGAAGTCGTTGAACATCGGGATGATCACGCCGCCCTCATCGCGGACGAGATAGGCCATCTGCGAATACTGGTCCTTGCGTGCGGCCTGGTCGAGTTCGGCGCGCGCCTTGAAGAGGAGCTGGTCGAATTCTTCGTTGAAGAAGCGCGTGTCGTTCCACTCTGCGGTGGAGACATAGGCGGTGGTATACATCTGGTCCTGCACCGGCCGTCCGCTCCAGTAGCTGGCCGAGAAGGGCTCGATGTTCCAGACTTCTTCCCAGTAGCCGTCATCCGGCTCGAGCTGGACCTGCAGCGGGATACCCGCGGCATTTGCCGAGGCGGCGAACAGGTTGGCTGCATCGACCGCGCCGGCAAAGGCCACGGCGGCCGTGCGCAGGATGATCGGGCTGCCGTCATGACCGGATTTCGCATAGTATTCGGCGGCGGCTTCGGGGTCGTATTCGCGCTGCGGGATCGTCTCGTCGAACAGCGGATAGGTGGCGTTGATCGGGAAGTCGTTACCCATCGAGCCGAGGCCGCCGAGGATCTTCTCGACCATTTCCTCGCGCTTCACGGCCAGCTTCAGGGCCATGCGCAGGTCATTGTTGTCGAAGGGGGGCGTATCGCAATGCATGATGAACGTGTAATGGCCCCGGCCCGAGGTCTGCTTGACCTGAATGCCCGGTGCATCGGCCAGAAGCGGCACGACCTGCGGGTCGACACGGTTGATCATGTGGACCTGACCCGACTGCAGCGCCGCGGTGCGGGCGGTATTGTCGTTGATGATCAGGAATTCGATCTCATCGGCATGGCCGATGGAGGAATCGAAGTAATTCTCGTTACGCGAGAAACGGACGAGCACTCCGGGATCGAATTCCTCGACCTTGTAGGGGCCTGCGCCGATCCCGGCGTCGGGCGCGTCATAGCCGCCGCCTGGCTGGATGGTCAGGTGATAGTCGGCCAGCAGGAAGGGAAGGTCGGCGTTGGGGCTTGCCAGGGTCAGGACGACCTTGTCGCCCTCGGCCTTCATGTCGGCGATGCCCTGCACGATCCCCAGGGCGCCGGACTGCGACTCCTCGTCGGTATGGCGCCGGTAGGTCGCGACCACATCCTCGGCTGTGACGGGCGAGCCGTCATGGAAGGTCAGGCCCTGCCGGATGCGGAAGGTCCATTCGCTGGCGTCGGCCGAGGAGGACATGTCATCAGCGATCCGCAGATCGATCTCGCCCTCGGCCGTCACGTCGACGAGCTTCTCGCCCCAGGTCTGGGCCGTGATGTTCGGCGCGGGCGAGGCAGCGAGCGCGGGGTCGAGCGAGTTGGTCGATTCGCCGCCCGAGAGACCGATACGCATCGTGCCGCCCTTCACGGGCTCCTGGGCTACGGCCACCTTGGCGAACAGCGCCGAGGCGATCCCGGCCGAGACGCCCATGGCGGTCGTGCGCCCCATGAATTCGCGCCGTGACATGGTGCCCTTGCGGGCACGGTCCAGCATATGGTCGAGCTTGTTGGACATTCGTCTTCTCCCTGAATCGTATCGGGCCGATCGGCTCCGATGTTGATTGTTGCATCAATGAAAGCGTGAACAGCACGCTTCGGCAACCTCTTTCACACATATTTTCCGGAATCATTCCAAAATTCCGCGTCACTTCCCCTTCCAGACCGGGTCGCGCTTCTCGGCAAAGGCGCGCGCACCTTCGAGCTGGTCATCCGACCCGTAAAGACGGTCGACGGTTGCAAGCTGCCGCTTCGACACCCGGTTGAGTGCGTCCTGAAAGCGCATGTTCTCGGCCTCGCGTACCACCTCCTTGATGGCCGCCTGCACCAGCGGCGGACCCGAGGCGAGCAGGCGCGCCAGTTCCCAAGCCTTGTCCATGAGCTGGTCAGGCTCGCAGATCTCCTTGATCAGCCCCCAGCGGAAGGCTTCCTCGGCGTCGAACCAGCGCCCCGTGAGCAGCAGGTCCATGGCGACGTGATATGGAATGCGCTTGGGCAGCTTGATCGAGGCGGCATCGGCCACCGTGCCCGAGCGGATTTCCGGCAGGGCGAACGTGGCCGTGGTCGAGCACAGGATCAGATCGCCCGACAGGGCCAGTTCCAGTCCGCCGCCGCAGCAGATGCCCTGCACGGCCATGATGACGGGTTTGTTCAGGTTCGGCAGCTCCTGCAACCCGCCGAAGCCGCCCACGCCGTAGTCGCCATCGACGGCATCGCCACCGGCGGCGGCCTTGAGGTCCCAGCCGGGGCAGAAGAACTTTTCACCTGCCGTGCGGACGATGCAGACGCGCAGGGAATCGTCATCCCGGAATGCGCGGAAGGTCAGCCCCATGAGGCGGCTGGTCGCGAGGTCGATCGCATTGGCCGGGGGCCGGTCGAGCGTTACCTCAAGGATCGTCCCCTCGCGCTGTGTGCGCAGGGGGCCTTCGGTCAGCATATCCATCCTTGGCATCCTACACCCTTCGTATCAGAGCATCCACCGCCACTGCGCCTTTTTCGCGCAGCAGCACCGGATTGATTTCCACTTCCTCGATCTCCGGCTCGTCGATCATCGCCCGGGCAAGCCGCAAGGTCAGGTCGATCAGCGCGGCAACGTCCGCCTTCTTCCGCCCGCGATAACCGTCGAGCAGCGGCCAGAGCCGCAGGCCCTGCAAGGCCTCGCGGATCTGCGCGTCGTCCACCGGCAGGACCAGCGTCGCGGTATCGGCCAGCAGTTCGGCGGTGACGCCGCCGAGCCCCAGCGTCAGTGTCGCCCCATAGACTGGATCACGGCGCAGCCCGAGCAACACCTCGGCCACGGCGCCACCCACCATCTCCTCGACAAGGTAACCTGCAGCGCCCGGCATTTCGGGCTCTCCGTCAAGGCTCTGCAGCCCCAGGCGCACCGCGCCGACCTCGCTCTTGTGGGCGAAACCGAGACCCTTGAGCACGAGCGGCACGGTCAGGTCCGATGCTGCCTCGCGGGCCTCGTCCAGCGTTGCGGCGGTGATGCGGCGCGGCACCTGCACGCCATGGGCTGCGAGCCAGGCCTTGCCTTCGGCCTCGTCGAGCAGCCCGGTCTCGCGCGGTGCCGCGGCAGGCAGCGGACGCCAGCCGTCCTCGCCCGGCGGGGATTGCGCGGCGCGCACGGCCGCAAGCCCGCTTTCGAGCCCCAGAAGCGGGGAGATTCCCCGCGCCATGAGTTCGGTCACCCGCGCCTCGCTGATGTTCTCGGGCAGGGAGGCAAGGGGCAGCGCCGGTTTGCCGGTCGTCTCTTGTGCGGCGATGATCGAATCGAGCGCGGGCTGGTAGCTGCTGGCATCGCAGCGATCCTCGCGCGGGAGGTCGAGGACATAGAGGCCGGCATCATGGGCCTCGAGCATGGCGGTGAAGACCTCGGTGGTCTTTTCACGGTCGCCCCAGATGAATGTGTGGTAATCCAGCGGGTTGGCGAGTGTGACCAATGGCCCCAGGACATTGGCGAGCCGCTCCTTCGTGGCCTTGGACAGGGGCGGAAACGCGAGACCATGGGCCGGCGCCTGATCCGCCATCAGCCCGGCTTCACCGCCCGAACATGACAATGAGCAGAGCCGTGCGCCCAGGCGCGGGCCATGGACATGCATGAGCTTGAGCGTCTCGATCAGTTCGGCGGGCGTGTTCACCTCGGCAACACCGATCCGGCGCAGGAAGGCGCTTGACGCCGCCCCGCCCCCGGCCAGTGCGGCGGTATGCGAGGCGGCGGCGGCCTGTGAGGCCTCGGTCTTGCCGGACTTGATCGCGACCAGCCCCTTGCCCATCGCCCGCGCCTTTTCGGCCAGAGCGGCAAATGCCGGGGCGTCGTCGATCCCCTCGATGTAGAATCCGGCGGCGGTGACGCGCGGGTCGTCAAGAAAGGCCGAGGTCAGTTCGGCCAGTCCGACCACGGCCGCATTGCCCAGACAGGCCACTGCCGCCACCGGCAGGCCACGCCGCTGCATGCCCAGATTGATGACGATATTCGACGACTGGCTGATGAGTGCGACACCGGAGCCGACCCGTGTGCCCCCGTGCTGGTCGGGCCAGAGCAGGGCACCGTCGAGATAGTTTATCACGCCGTAGCAGTTCGGCCCGAGGATCGGCATTTCCCCCGCCGCCGCAACCAGTTGCGCCTGCAGGTCGCCGTCGCCCGATTCGCTCCAGCCCGAGGCGAAGCAGATCGCGCCACCCGCACCCATGGTGGAAAGCTCGTCCACGATTCCGATCGTCGCGTGACGGTTGACGCCGATGAAGGTCGCGTCGGGTGGTTCGGGCAGATCGGCAAGACTGCGGAAGGTTGTCAGCCCACCGATGGTGTCGCGGCTGGGATGGATCGGCCAGACCTGCCCGGCAAAGCCCATGCGGCGGCACTGGTCGACCACGTTTTCGGCCCAGCCGGAGCCGAAGACGGCGATATGACGGGGCCGCAGCAGGCGGTCGAGGCGCGAGCCGGTCACGCCCGCAGCCCCTGCCTGACCGCCGGGGGTGCTTCGCCCCCCGGACCCCTCGAGGATATTTGTGGAAAGATGAAAACATGAATATGGCGCCCGACCTTGGCAAGCCAAGGCCGGGTTTCACCTTTCACGGTCATCGGCGTCCCCGCCTGTGCCGCAGTTTCATGATGCCAGTGCAAGGTAAACAAACCCTTTCATCTTTCATCAAATATCCCGGGGGTCCGGGGGCAGAGCCCCCGATCTTGCCTCAACCTCCCAGCGGCCGCAGCATTTCGCGGCTGATGATGTGACGCTGGATCTCGCTTGTGCCTTCCCAGATGCGCTCAACCCTTGCGTCGCGCCAGATGCGTTCGAGGGGCAGCTCGTCCATCAGCCCCATGCCGCCGTGAATCTGGATCGCCTCGTCGGCGATCATCGCCAGCACCTCGGTGGCCTTGAGCTTGGCCATGGCCATGTCGCCGTCGGTGACAATGCCCTGATCGTATTTCCACGCGGCCTCGCGGGTGAGAAGTTCGGCCGCCTTCAGCTCCATCGCCATGTCGGCGAGTTTGAAGCTCACGCCCTGGAACTTGCCGATCTGCTGGCCGAACTGTCGGCGTTGGGCGGCATATTCGGTGGCCAGAGTCAGCGCACGTTCGGCTCGGCCCAGTGACGTTGACGCGACCTGAAGCCGCGTTGCGCCAAGCCACTGGCCCGCGACCTCGAACCCCTTGTGCAATTCCCCGAGGATCTGACTTTTCGGCAGGCGGCAGTCGTCGAATTCGAGGATCGAGTTTGGATAGCCGCGATGCGAGACATTGCGGTAGCCCTCGCGCACGGTGAAGCCCGGCGTGCCTTTGTCCACCAGAAAAGCCGTGATGAGGGCGCGACTGCCGCGCGGGGTGTCTTCCTCACCGGTTGCCACCCAGACGATGGCGAAATCGGCCACATCGGCATGGCTGATGAAATGCTTGGTGCCGTTGAGGATGAAATCGTCACCATCTGCACGGGCAAAGGTCTTCATCCCGCGCAGATCGGAACCCGCGCCCGGCTCGGTCAGCGCCTGGCAGTCGTGGCGTTCGCCGCGCACCGCCGGGAAGAGATAGCGCTCGCGCTGCTCACCCTCGCAGGCCATGAGGATGTTCGAGGGGCGGCAGACGCAGTTCCAGTGCAGCGCGTAGTTGGTCTTGCCCAGCTCCTTTTCGTAAAGCAGCCAGCTCAGCGTATCGAGTCCGGCACCGCCCGCCTCTTCGGGCATGTTGGCGGCGTAGAGCCCGGCTTCGATGGCCTTCGCCTGCAACTCGCGCCGCAGATCGTCGCGCAGGATGCCCGTGCGTTCGACCTCGAGTTCATGCGGCATGAGTTCGGTCTCGACGAAGGCGCGGGTCGTGTCGACGATCATGCGCTGTTCGTCACTCAGGGAGAAATCCATTGGTCCCTCACGGATCGGGGTTGATGGTCATGCCGTCCACGGCAATCGCCTGTCCGGCGATCATCCGCGCCTTGTCGGAGGCGAGGTGAAAGGCCGTGTCAGCCACGTCCTGCGCCCGGGTCAATTGCCGCAGGGCGGTGCCCGAGGCATAGGCCTGCCGCACCGCATCTTCCGTCAACCCCTTGGCACCGGCCTCGGCAGCGATCACCCGATCGATGCGCGGCCCCTCGACCGAGCCGGGGCAGATCGCATTGGCGCGGATGCCATGCGGGCCGAGTTCGGCCTGTACCGTCTGCATCAGCCCGATCACCCCGAACTTCGCCGCCACATAGGACGAGCGAAAACGGTAGGGATAGAGCCCGGCGGTGGAGGAGATGAAGATCATCACCCCCGATCCTGCGGGCTTCATCAGACGCGCCGCACCACGCGCGAGCAGCATGGCACCGTCCAGACAGACGGCGATGCATTCGCGCCATTCGTCGGGGTCCATCTCCTCGATGGGCGTCGTGGGGCCCTTGATGCCCGCATTGGCCACGGCCACGTCGAGCCCACCCCATTCGGCAGCGAGTTCCGCGAAGAAGGCGTCCATTTCATCCGGATCAGCGGCGTTGACATGCGAGCCGCGGATGCCGTCGGGCAGTGCGGCAAGGGCCGCTTCGTCGATGTCCGTGACCCGGACCCGGTCTCCGGCCGCCATAAAGGTCTGCGCCATGCACAGACCGATGCCGGAGGCACCAGCAGTGATCAGGACCCGGCGGCTCATTTTCCCTGGCCGACGGAGCGGCCTGCGCCTTCGGGCATGGGCAGGGATGCGTGGGCATCGGCGATCGCCTTGAGCCTGGCCCAGACTTCGGGCGCGGCGCGGGTGACGCGGCCTTCCTTCATGTCGACATGCAGACAGACCTGTTCGATCGTCGCCATGAGTTCCTCGCCCCGCAGCACCCGGGTGAAAACACGGAAGCGCTTCTCGTCGGCCGAGATCACCTGCACGGTGACGGTGAGACGGTCGCCGAGCCTCGCCTCGCCCAGATGGCGGATATGCGATTCGACCGAGTAGTAGCTGTGGCCCGCCGCGACGTAATCCATCCCCGCACCGATCAGCCGCAGGAAGGCGTCGGATGCTTCGGACGAGCAGAAATAGTAGCGGCTTTCGGTCATGTGGCCGTTATAGTCGATCCAGCCCGGAAGGACCTGAAGCTGCACCAGTTCGAGCGGTCCGGCGGCCGGTCCCGCGCCCGCCTCGTCCACGACCTCGGTGCGCCGCGCCTCGTCGATCTGGTTGAGCATCTTGCCTGCGCCCCAGTTGCGTTCCTTGAGCGCGCGCATCATGCCGACGAGATTGTCGTCGCGGATGCGCTCGAGCTCGCGGATGCCGTATGCCCCCGACTGTTCGTCCGATTGTCCGGCGATAAGGTTGACGAGTTCGTCGTTGAACTCGGGGACATCCATCAGCTTCGTCCAGGGGAATTCCAGCGTCGGGCCGAACTGGGCCATGAAATGGCGCATCCCGGCCTCACCCCCGGCGATGCGATAGGTCTCGAACAAGCCCATCTGCGCCCAGCGCAGGCCGAAGCCCATGCGGATGGCCTCGTCGATTTCCTCGGTTGTGGCGATTCCGTCCTTCACGAGCCAGAGCGCCTCGCGCCAGACGGCTTCGAGCAGCCGGTCGGCGATATGGGCGTCGATCTCCTTGCGGACATGCAGCGGGAACATGCCGATGCCGCGCAGGATGTCCTGCATCTGCTCAAGGGCCCCGGCGCTGGTGGCGGCGTTGGGCACGACTTCGACCAGCGGCAGGAGATAGACCGGGTTGAACGGGTGGGCGACCATGATCTGCCCCGGCGACACGGCCCCTTCCTGCAGTTGCGAGGGACGGAAGCCCGAGGTTGACGAGCCGAGCAGCGTATCGGGCGCGGCGGCCTGGATTTCGGCATAGACGCGGTGCTTGAGATCGAGCCGTTCGGAAACCGATTCCTGGATGTAGTCGGCACCGGTCACGGCCTCGGCGATGGTGGCGGCGAAGCTCAGCCTGCCCTCCTGCGGCATGGGCACGTCGGAGAGTGCGGGGAGCGCGCGCCGCGCATTGTCCAGAACCTCGCCGATCTTGCGTTCGGCCTCGGGGTCGGGGTCGAAGACCGAGACATCCCAGCCTGAAAGCAGGAAGCGGGCGGCCCAGCCGCCGCCGATGACGCCCCCGCCGATGATTGCCGCCTTGCGCGTCATGCGCCCGCCCTTTCCATCATTGCCGGCCACGGCCGGATGTCAATAATCACCGGATCGCCCGCGCCTTGCAGCCGCTCCGGTAGGTTTGATACTGTCTGCAGGGACGGGGTGACGACCGCCAGCCTCATTTCGCGAGCGGTGCCCTCTTTTCGAGCTTCAGGCGTTCGCGGACCTCTGCCGGGGTGATGACCCGGGCACCCATGGTCTCGATGATGGTCACCGCACGTTCGACAAGCTGCGCATTGGTCGCGAGCTCGCCCTTGCCGAGCCAGAGATTGTCCTCGAGCCCGACGCGCACATTGCCGCCCGCGAGGGTGGCTGCGGCAACATAGGGCATCTGGTTGCGGCCCAGGCTGAAACCCGACCAGTGCCAGTGGGCAGGCACGTTGTTGACCATCGCCATGAAGGTGTTGAGGTCGTTGGGCGCGCCCCAGGGAACGCCCATACAGAGCTGCACCAGAACCGGATCGGGGATGATCCCCTCATCGGCGAGCTGTTTTGCGAACCACAGATGGCCGGTGTCGAAAGCCTCGATCTCGATCCGCACACCCGACTCGACCATGCGCTTCGCCATGTCGCGCAGCATGCCGGGGGTATTGACCATGACGTAATCGGCTTCGGCGAAATTCATCGTGCCGCAGTCAAGAGTGCAGATTTCGGGGCGGCATTCGACGACATGCGCCACCCGCTCCTCGGCCCCGGCCATGTCGGAACGGTCGGACATGCGGCCCATGCTCTCGGTCCCGTCGAACACGAGGTCGCCGCCCATCCCGGCAGTGAGGTTGAGCACGACATCGGTATCCGAATCGCGGATGCGTTCGGTCACCTCGCGGTAAAGCGCGGGATCGCGCGAGGGAATGCCGGTTTCAGGATCGCGCACATGGCAGTGGACGACGGCCGCGCCCGCTTTCGCCGCGGCGATCGCGCTTTCGGCGATCTGCTCGGGCGAGCGGGGCACATGGGGGCTGCGGTCCTGCGTGCCTCCCGATCCCGTCACTGCGCAGGTGATGAAGACGTCCTGGTTCATGGTCAGCGGCATTCGTTCCCTCCAGATTGCGGGCAGACTAACGGCCTGACAGCGGCTCAATGTCCGGTTTGCGGCCAAACGTGGCTTGAAAGAGACATGCGCGATTTGTCGCGCGATTTCCTAATAGGCGTAGGCGCTCGCCCCGAGGGGGACGCGGCGGTACAGGTCGATCACATGGCTGTTGTACATGCGGAAACAGCCGTTCGAGACCGAGCGTCCGATCGAGGCGGGTGCGTTGGTGCCATGGATGCGGATCGTCGTGTCGCGGTCGCCCTGGTAGAAGTAGAGCGCGCGCGCGCCGAGCGGATTGCCGGGGCCGCCGGGCATCCCGTCGGCATATTGGGCGTAGGCGGCGGGGTTGCGGGCGATCATCTCGTCCGTGGGTCGCCATGAGGGCCATTCGGCCTTGCGGCTGATGGTGGCGGTGCCGGTCCAGTAGAGCCCCTCGCCGCCGACGGCGACGCCGTAGCGGATGGCACGGTCGCCCGGCAGGATGAAATAGACGTGGAAATTCTGGCGCACGACATGAATGTCGTTTGGCGTGAGGCCCGGGCGCACCGGCACGATCCGGGCGCGGTACTGTTCGGGGATGACGAAATCGCCGTCCGTGTCGGGCGGCAGGATGATGTCGCCCGAGGCGATCACCTCGTCGGGGGCGATGGTCAGGGCGAGCGGGTCTTCGGTTGCGGCAAAGGCCCGGGGCGCGGCCAGCGCAGCGACGGCGGCCGAGGCCGAGGTCCGGATGAGTTGGCGGCGGGTCAGCATGGGCAGCCTCCCTTTCATCTGCGTGGCACGGCGGGTCTGGCCCGCCTTTGGTCAATAACTGGGATACTTTACCCCGGTTCCGCAATCAACAGCGCGCGAGGTCAAGGGTTTGTGCGAGGGCGTGGCGCGGGGGTTACGGGAGGCGGTTGCGGGCAGCGAGCTTGTGGCGCAGGGCGTGGGCTTTGTC